>NZ_JAQMUE010000054.1 GCF_028330985.1 Roseofilum reptotaenium CS-1145
CTGGTGAATAATGGTGTGTAAAGTTCTTCCACTCTCGACTTCTGTGATTTTGGCTGTTTTGTCATCGCTGCCAGTAGCCAGGTAACGTCCGTCAAGGGAAAAGGCTGCTGCCCTGACCTTACTCTGGTGAATAATGGTGTGTAAAGTTCTTCCACTCTCGACTTCTGTGATTTTGGCTGTTTTGTCATCGCTGCTAGTAACCAGGTAACGTCCGTCAAGGGAAAAGGCTACTGCCCTGACCCTACTCTGGTGAATAATGGTGTGTAAAGTTCTTCCATTCTCGACTTCTGTGATTTTGGTTGTTTTGTCATCGCTGCTAGTAGCCAGGTAACGTCCGTCAGGGGAAAAGGCTACTGCCCTGACCTTACTCTGGTGAGGAATTTGATTCTGCGCCCTGATCGTTTGGGTAATTTGTTGCAATGCTGAAATTGGACTATAGGCGACATACTCAGTCACAGATTGATTAATCACTTGAGAGTACAACTCTTGAGTGATTTGTAGGGCAAAAACAAGAGTCTCTAACTGCTGACTGGGTACATTCTCAAATTGCCGTAGGACTTTAATACCCAACCGTTCCCATCGAATACTGTCTAGGGCGAGTTTGCGTTCTACCCTAGCTCGATACACCAACCCACCTGTACCAGCAATAATCAGCACTGAGGCCAGAGATGTGAACCTTAATTGCCAACGGCTCTGCCGTACCCTCTTCTCAATCTCAGCTAAACTGCGTTCCGCTTCTTCCCGTTTGGTTTGCTCCTGTTCCAGTTTCTCCTGCAACTGTCGTAGTTCCGGTGCTTGCTCGCGCACATAGCGCACCAAATAATCATGCACCAACTGATAGCACTGTTCCCCTCGCTCGTCTATCGACAGCACCAACCCCGAACCCACCAATATCTTCAGCACCAGGGGTAAGTCTGCCTCCTCTATCTTTTCCCGTAACTCCCGTTCCAGTTCCGGCTCTGTCTTCACCGGACGGCGCAAGTCTTCATCCGTCAACAAAAACAACAGCCAATAGGCCGATCGCTCATGTTCTGTGCCACAATCTTCAACAACCGTCTTGATATAACGCCGCACCAGCTCCGTTTTCGGCTCCAACACCCCCTCATACAGCCGCTCGTACTCCTCCAACCGCGTAATATAACTGTCTTCCAATTGACTGCCTACAATCTGTAACTCAATCGGAATCACCTCTTCCGTCTCTCCCGCCAAATCCTGCACCAGACGCTCCAAGAGTTCCTCTTCCGGATGAAAGCTCGTCTTCTCCGTCAACCGCCGAATAATCTGCACCGCCTCCTCCGGCTGAAAATAGGACAACGGATAAGCATTCTCCTGACGCAGCACATCCCCCACCCGTTGCAGTTCCCGTTCCTCAAACAAATAATGAATATAATCCTGGCGAATCGAAATCACCACTTGCAGCTTAGGACAGCGCTCCAACCCCTCCGAGAGCAACCCAAACAGCGCCCTCCGCTCCGGCTTTGTCCGAAACCGAAAGAAAAACTCCTCAAACTGGTCAAAAATCAACACAATGCGCTCATGGGAACGCTCTGCCTCTCGCCACACCCGCAACAAATCCCCCTCAGTCCACCCATTCCCGTGCCCTGAGCGGAGTCGAAGGGCTGTTCCCTGAGCAAACTCAAAGGACGTGCCCTGAGCGGAGTCGAAGGGCTGTTCCCTAAGCGGAGCCTGTTCCCTGAGCGAAGTCGAAGGGAGCGAAGTCTGTTCCCTGAGCGGAGTCGAAGGGAACAACCCAAAGCGCTCCAACTGCTCCCCAATCTGCCCTTGCCAATCCTCATATCGCCGCAACACAATAGGAACAATCCGGTCTTGATGCACCTTCTCCTCCAAAGCCGGAACCAACCCCGCTTGCAACAGCGAACTCTTCCCCACCCCCGAATACCCATAAATCACCGTCACCACATGAGACGTATCCAATATCCGCTCCACCAACTCCTGAACCGCTTCCTCTCTCCCAGCCGCCCGAATTTCCGTCGCCACCCCCCGTTGATGGGGTCTGGGTTTCAAGCGACTCGCCCCCACAAACCCGCGAAAATTATACTCAAACTCCGCCGTCCGTAACTCCCGCTTCACCTCATAGGCTTCCCAATAGTCCTGACGCTCAAACAACAACGCTCTCAACAACTCCAACGCTTCCACATGCAGCCTCGGCGCACGTTCTACCCCCAACTCCCGTACCTTCTGTACCCTCTGCAATTGCTCAATAGCTGCATCCCTCTCTCCCCGACGGCGATAAACTTTTGCCAAAATCAACCGCGACAGCACCATATAATATTGAGTCGAGTCTTCTGGAGCTTCCTGTAATACCTTCTCGCTCCACTGCTCTGCCTCCTCCCAATGCTCCTGCTCAAACGCCACCTCTGCTAACACCGAATAATCCCGCAATAGATAATACTTCGGCCATTTCTCCTCATCTTCATGGAACGGAATCACCTGACGCGCCAACTGTGCCAACAACTCCCAATGCTGCAAATAGCGCAAGATTCCCAACCAGCGATGAAACGTCCTCGCCACATTCTCCAACCTTCCCCCCTCTTCCCACAGTGCCAACGTTCGCTGCACATACCCATACGCCACCTGCCACTCAGAACCCTCTCGCCGTTGCTCCTCTACCAGTTCATTAAATAACTTCGGCGGCACAAACTGTACATTCTCCCTCGTCGGAAACGCTTTCCGAAAATAGGCATACGCCAACTGACTGCACACATAGCCTTGTTGCTCCAGATTTCCCTGCTCTTCCCACATCTCCAGCGCCCTTTGATAATGTCCAATAGCTTCCTCAATCTGGCGATTATCTCCATAAGGCACTCCAGCCAACCCCAACAACAGTTCTAGATGCGCTCTCCCTTCAGAACTCAGAGTTCCGGCTCCCTCCTCTTCGATATCCCGTTGGAGCGCTTCTAGTGCCATTGCTAGTTCTTTGGCTTCTTCCGGAGTACACATCACCCCATTCCTTTGAAAACGCTCCACCCGCTCGGCTAACCAGTCATTCAGTGCGGCTGAAGGAAGCCGAAATTGATAGTGACTTGCCCAACTTGCCAAATCCGGAGCCGATTTGAGCAACGTTTTCAAGACTCCCTGATTCACCCAAAACACCATTGGTACAGGAAACTCCCCCTTCAGAGACTCCCGCACCTGGTTCACGGATGCCAACAGTTTCTCCAGTTGCTCGACTCGCTCCCAACCCGTAAGAATTAGGGAATAGGGAATAGGATTTTCATTTCCCCCCGATGTTTCTTGATAAGATCCTTCTCGGTGCAGCGCATTTAATAAAGAAGTCTCCCCTTCCTGCAATTTCACTACCTTGATGTGTAAGGCTGACATCTTCACTAACTCATCGATTAACGCCTGCTGCAAATCACCATAATTACAACAAGCAATCATCAGCGCAAACTCACCGCGAGACACTTCAAGCATCCAGTTGAGGTTGTCTAGAATATCCAGATTTTCAGGACTGAGAGCAATCATGAGGTTAGGGAATAGGGAATGGGGAATAGGAGTTTTTTATGGATAACTTGATTTTAGTTTTTTGATGATAGTGGTTAGAATCTTGATGATGGTGGTTAACTCGTCTTGCATTGCAGTAAACTTTTTTTGAGAAACAAGTTGAGCATTAATCATAATTTTAATCCAGTATTGAGTTTCTGATGCTTCTTTAATGGCTATAGAATATTTAGAAATCAGATCGTTTCGAGATTGAGCATAAGTAGCTTCGGCACAGTTAGCTCCAATCGATGTATCACTTCTTAAAAACTGTTTAGCTCATACTTTTCCGGCATCATCATAATTCCTTTTACTCAATTCTACATAAGCGCTAATCACTCGCACCGCAAAATATTCCGTTCTCTCTTGTATAGCCATTTCCCCCATTCCCTATTCCCTATTCCCTCTATCCTCCTATCACAGCCCAAAGCACTGTATCATTGATTCAAAGCATCCAACCGCTCCAAAATCTCTAAACCCTGCGCCACATCACCCTGCATTGCCAAGGCTTGAAAGCGTGTCTGAGCATCAAACTCAGCCAGTGCCAGTGTTGAGAGTTCCTCCATTAGTTTATTCACACTCATGCCACGAGATTGAGCCAGTGCTTTCAGGCGAGAATGTTTATCATCGGGTAAACGAATAGTTAAGGTTGCCATATTATACTTACTCCATAATCAAGGCTTTAGGGGAAAGAATAGAAAGCTGGGGAAAGATGAGTTCAGCCCTCTGGAAATCTTTAACATTTTGGGTGATAATTGCCTCAGCATTTCCTGCGATCGCCAACTCAATCAAATGATTATCCCCTTCATCCCTCAAGTTTGGCCGCCATAAGTAATACACCTGAACCCATTGACTCACCGACATCAAAGCAGCCAGCAATGCTTCAACATCTACTCTCGGTAGCGGACAACGTGCCATGACTTCTGACCTCGACAGAATGGACTCATACTCCAAAAACAAAGCTATTCCCATCAGGGGTTGATACTTGCCTTGTAAGCAGGCACGAAGCACAGCACGACTGACACCATCGGCACTAATCAAGGCACTGACAAAAACATTGGTGTCAATCACAAGCTTGCTAGACATGAGCCAATGATAGCATATACGCCATCATTAGGGATGGGAATGGCGATCGCCCCTATGCCCTATTCCCCAATTGTTCCGCGCCTTCCAAAATGGGGTTGAGATCGAACCAAGAAACTCCATCTTCTTGATACTCAAATACTAAACGAGAATGAATTAATTTATCGTAATGTTCATCGCCGCTTACCTGCTGAGTCTGTTGTACCTGTCGCAACAATTCCCATTCAGATTCATCAATCTGCAACATCATATTACTGCGTCGCTGGCGGATGACAAATTCTAAACTTTCACGGATAAGTTTTCCCTTTTTACGGTCTTTAGGAATCCACTCAGTTAACAGTTGCAGTAATTCCCGGACATGACCGCCACTGGTACGACAGAGATGGTCTAAACTGGAGGAATGATCAAATATTTCTACAACTTTATTCAGTCGTTCTGCTTCAGTCAAATTGGGGAAAGCTCTGGCTAAAACCATTTGCCTCATTTTCTCCATTCCTTGAGGACAATCTTGGCGATCGCGATTCTTAAGCCGTACCATAGGCAAGAGTTTCGGTGAATCGGGATAGCGGGTTGTTAAACGGTTGTATTCATCACAAAATCGTAATGATAAGGGCATGGTATAGACTAGGTGGCATTGGAATTTTTGCAGGAATTCGGCTTGATCAATAAACAAGTATTCTTGTTGAGGACGATCCCAA
This sequence comes from Roseofilum reptotaenium CS-1145, assembly GCF_028330985.1. Lineage (NCBI taxonomy): Bacteria > Bacillati > Cyanobacteriota > Cyanophyceae > Desertifilales > Desertifilaceae > Roseofilum > Roseofilum reptotaenium. Next base: position 5,283 of record NZ_JAQMUE010000054.1, read on the forward strand.
GATTTTCGGGTGGCATCAATGCGGTCTAAGTTATCAACAATGACAACTAATCCTTGCTTGTTTTGTTGTTTTAAGCATTCAATGGCAGGCTGAATCAGTTCTTGGTTAATGGCTTTGATTAACTCGGTTTTCTGCGGCCCTAAAAATTGATTAAGCTTCTGTCTCAGTTGAGTATCTTCTTTCGCTTTGGCAGTAATTTTAGCAATTCCCATGCCTAATGAAAAGCCTTCTGAATTGGCTTTAACACCGATTTGAGGCAGTTTTTCAGTTTCAGGAATGCCAATTTCTGCTTCTGTGAGATTAAATTCCTTTTGTAATAAATCCGTGGTTCGGTTTAAGAATCCCCGTAGTCCTGTGGCTGGGGGAAGTTGTAGTTCTTCGAGTCCCTGGGAAATTCGACGGGCGATCGCCAATAATACATCTCCAATATCTACATCTGCTAATTCTAAGTCTTCGCTGGATTCAAAATAAATGGTATAAAATCCGGCTTCTTCCAATTCCGTTCTGAGCTTCAATAGTTCGGTTGATTTACCGCAGCCAATATGTCCAGTAAAGAGATTACAGGTGGGTTCATCGGGATAGATCTCAGTAATATGCTCAAATAACTCGGTAATAACGCGATCGCCTCTTACCTGAGTAAAATCAATATAGAGCTTTCTTTGTTCGCGATCGCTAACATCAATAGTATCGCTCGGTTTAGTCGCTTTAAGAAACCGAATAAAATCAAAGGGCATAGATTAACTACTCATGGTCTAATTCAACGAGTGGTATTGAGGGGTTTCCCTTCATCCCCCAGTAGGAGGTAAGAGAAATCCCTCTCCTGCAAGAGAGGGACTTTCAAGTTGACAAAAAAACGTGATATAAGCAGCGCAAAGGAGAGTTAGGAGAATTTTTATTGCCTATTCCCTATTGCCTCAAACAATACCATAATCCTCCTAAATACCTCATGCACTGCTATAGCACTATCCTCCAACTGAGCCAGCAGAGCCTTGAGCTGTGTAGTCGAAATTCAGGAACATAATCACAGATACAGTGGCAAAATAATAGCCAATTATCCCGATAGCTAAGTACAAGACTGCTAAGGCAGCAATCGTTAACCCAACCATACCGAGGAGACCACTAATAATACCTGCGGCAAAAGTCAAAAGTAGAATAGGGATGAAAACAGATAACCCTAAAAGTACGAATCGTCCAAATACAGCCCACCAACGACCTTTAACCAGACCTTGACTATAGCCCATGGCATCGAAACCACAATCACGTAATGCAATAGCATAGTAGGTAAAGCTGTACCGAATAGACAGCCAGATACCAGGAATGATCAATACGATGAAGCCCAGTGCAACAAGAATAGATACGACGATGCTGACAATAAACGCAATAAAAAACTTAGGGGCAGCATTTTCCAATACTGCCATCATCTCTACACTCTGACCTCGAATGGAGCGCTCAACCACATTGGGTACAGCTAGTCCAACTACGATCAACAGGACATTGCCAATGATAGCAAGCAGTATGGCTAGGCCACCAGAGAGCTGCTCTGAGAGTAAAAGGGGTAAATTAGTGATCAGCGTAAAAATGCAAAAGATTTGAATATTTTTAGTGAACTCTGACCAGCCTATACTAAGGTACTCTGGAACACCAAGTAGAGACTTTTGCAGAGAACGTTGCAGGTTTGATTCCATAATTGTAGACTTCCTTTCAATTTAATCATCAGTTGCCTGAGAGAACCTGAACCGAATAAATAGAGTATTTATAGCGCTTCACGCTAGGCAATAGGTACAAGGCAATCTAGCAATAGCTTGTATGGCTTAGAGTCTAAGGCTTCAATCTACACCTTATAGACGAAAAAAACGCTATAATCTCTGGTACACTCAGCGTATCACATCCCTTTTTGAACAAACTTTAAGATATAAATAGAAACACAGATTGGGAGGTTTAGAATCTTTTAATCATACTCTCCTCGTTAAGCAGGGGTTAAAATTATTCTAAAATGCGTAATTCTTTACGAATGTCTTCGAGTTTCTGAGTATATCCTAACGTTTGATATCCTTGTTGAGCTTCAGTTAACCAATCGAGGGCTTGGGAGCGATCGCCCATTACCTGATAAATTTGAGAGAGACCATGGGCGATCGCCGCTCGATCTTCTAAATTATCGGAAGCGATCTGATTCAAGCCTTGTTGATAATACGCTTGAGCTAGAGGAACCAGCCCCAAATTCAATAAATATAAATCCCCTAATTGTCGGTATATGCTGGCTCCCTCGATATCGTTACTCACTACTGATTCTAAATGTGCGATCGCCTCAGCGATTAAGTCAAAATTCAAATAGAGTCGCGCTAACGCTAAATGTTCAGCCGCAGGATCGAGAGACTGTTGCCGAACTTGGGCTTCTTTTAAAGAGAATTCGGCTTGTTTTTCTGGTTCTAGAATCTGGAAATGAATTCCTCCAGCCATGGGTTGTGCATCGAGAGAAGAAGCACCTTGATCTGTTTCAATTTGTAGGGTGTAGCTGATTCCCGCCTCCAGAGCGCGATCGCCAGAATATATTATTTCTGTGGGGATAGGTTCCAAACCTGCTTCTACAGAACCCACTTCTACTGTGGTGCGCCAAATCTCGACCCCATCCCCTTTCAAAATGACTGTATAGCTTTGGCTATTGGGAACTGAATGCCAACGAAAGCGAGGCGTTGAGGTTCTCAGATACGTGCGTCGAGGGCTAATAATATAGGGTACATCAGCGTGTAGTTGAAAATCCCTATCACCTCGATGAGGACAACCATAGGAACCCGGAGAACATTCAGGTTCATCTTCTGTCTTTTCAGCTTGACTGATGCAAGTATTCGGTTTTTGTTCTCCTGAAGCGATCGCCTGTAAACTTAAATTCAAACATTGGACTAACAGGGAGCCATCCGTAGCTAACAGGCGATCGCCTGCAAACACCGGCATTCCTAATCTAGCTCTTACTCTACGTCCATCTTGGCGCTCCAGTTCTCCCTTCCCTTCCACTTGCACAATCCAAGCATTGGGCAACTCATTACTCGCAGCAAAGGCGATCGGAGTAAAACTCAATACTCCAGCACTCAAGAGGGTAGTGAGTAGTAGGTCTCTCTTGATATTCATAGCTCTGTTTGGTGAGGATAGCTTTGTTACTTATCATACTGTAAAATCCTTTCGTCAACATTTAATCGACATGGCAAAAGAGTAATGGGTACACAGTTTTTCCCCATTCCCTATTCCCTATTCCCTATTCCCCAAGAAATCTATTGAGTTCCTGCATCAATACCTAACTCGATATTCGAGCGACACAATTGTTGGGTGGCTTCATCTGGAATCAAGACTAGCTCTTTTTCTTCAGGATATTCTCGTTTCAGAGCCGAAACTCTCACGGTTCTGGGTAGGGGAGTGATGCGAGCTGATTTCATCTGTTCCTCTTCCATTTCATCAAACGCAATCGGCCACTCTGCTGCACCTAAATCAGAAAAGAGATAACGAACAAACTCTGAAGGCTTGCCATTAGGATAAATGAGATAAAAGCAGGAACGAGAGAGCATTTTAGGAGTCGCCATTTGAGCCATTGCAGATGAGGCTTGTTTGATGTCCGGATTCGGGGGGGCCTCACATCCGGCCAACAGGAGAGCGCCGACTAAGGTTAGTCCTAAAGTGGTTCTAAAAATCATTTTGGTTTCTCCCTATCGGGCTTATCTATAATAGTGAACAGTTAGGGGCAATTAACGTTTATTTGAGTGAAGCAGAAATGATCAATGGCAATCAGGGATTTGAAACGACGATTAACAAGGTTGTCCGGATGCCTCAAGAGAGTGAACTGTGCGATCGCGCCCGCATCCTCGGACTGAATGTCGTTAACGTCATGTGGGAAGATACCGCCCGGACTGCGGGTTCTGTCTGGGGGCCCAATATTACTGATATGACACTACAAGTGCGCCATGGCAATAATTCCCAGAAGAAAGAACTCTTACCCGTTATTCGCTATCCTAACTTTACCGATAAAACGGGTGATGTGCCTCTAGAGTATGTCTACCTCAAAGTCGGAAATCAACAGGGAGAAGACCTAGAGGCAATCTCGTTGAAAGAATACCTGAATAATCTCTCTGAATATATTAGTTATCCAGAGAAATATGATCCTGAAAACAAATCCCTGGTAACGGATAAGGATACCCACGTTTTAGTTAGCGCTCAAGCCTGCTTTCTTCCCATTCCTCAACAAGGGAAATGCGAGTTTAACCCGGTTCTGTTTAATTATCAATCTCGTAAGGATAGTCCGGCCGTTCTGGCGATTCTAATCACGACAGAAGGCAGTAGTGCAACTGTACTCGATAATAATAGCGATCGCGCCCAATGGGGACAAAATGTCTATTTCAACAACAACGGTCAAAAGACTTGCCTCACGGGAGAGCGCCTAAGCGACTACAAAGACCACCAAGCCCAAGAACTTGCCACTCGTCAAGGCATTTCCCTAGAAGAAGCTCGTAGCCAAGTCACCGTTGCCGAAGATGTGAATAGGGTAATGATTGTGCAAGTTCCCTTAAAACAAAAACAAGATTCTCCCTTCCTGTCTATGGCTGCTGGTAGCTGTGATTTTATGCTAGAGGAGAAGTGCCGGGGGATAACCTTGGGAGAGAGCGATATGGAAGATGCCGTCATTAGTCATGGAGAGGATGAAGGCGAACATTTAGAACTTGGGGGTTACAAACTCGAACGAGACCCCAACTATCCCATCCGTATCACCGTACAGTTCTATAAAGCCACCAGCAACGGCATTATTGATGACGAAGATTTAGTCAATATCCATAACTGCATTGAAAAAGCCTATACCAGTGCCGATTATATCGGTTCTTTAGTCGTTGGAACCCTAGAAAAAGGCCACCTAGGAATGGGTGAAGCGCGTCCCACCCAACCTGCACCTTCTACCAAACCGGTTCTTGGGCCTCCGAAAGACTTTTTACAAGTGGTGAATCCTTTTGCTCCCCACGAGAAGCCAAAAACATGACTATAGCCCTTCGCGCTAGGGAATAGGCAATAGGCATTGGTAACAAGTTAAGGCTGTACACTAGTTGTCAAAAGAGATCGGGCTGGGTATTCTTGACGAGATTGGTAGGAAGAACAAGAACCGAATTAACCCAGTATGGTATTAGCGCAACAACATTTTCAACATTTGTGAATAGTCGATGCTTCGACTTGAGAAGCCTTGTTTCGGAAACTTACAGTGCTTCGCGCGGTAATAGGTAATAGGAAAACCATTTTTCACGCTATAATGTCCATTCTTCAAGCTTTTCATCGGAAAGCACTCTCAAGGAAAATTTCGATTACTGTACCTCATAACATCGAAAAATGCTGTAAGAGCTTAGAAACGACTCCCTTGGGTCAGTTAGGAGGCCGGATTTGTGCTGTGGTCGATTTAGACACTCGTTTACCAGTAGACACTTGGTGTTCTCAAAACCCCTACTAACATGAAACTTATTTTACGCAGTCTCTGTTAACCTGAGTTCGAGTTAAGCAGAATGTTGACAAAGCAGTTCACTGGGCTACGGTGACGGGAGTGTTCAATTTGAGAAATATTCTTCAGTTGGCCAATCACCGTAAAAAGTCGCCATAGCTATCTTTGAGCTGTCTGGTCACCCTGTAAAATTGGCTGAATCAGTAAACGAAGAGTATTCAAGACACTTTTCCACTCACCAGAGTGATGCGACTGTGAGGCTTCAGAATCATCCATTTGAGCTTTAGAGCTTTCTGCATTCTGCAATGCTAAACTCTTTAATGACAAAAAGGGTTGACTATTCAAGCTAATCATGAGGTAAGCACTCAGGATCATCTCCCACCATTTTTCAATTTGGACATATTGAGTTAATCGATAATCCGCCCAGCCCAATTCTTGTGTACATTTTCTAAACCCATATTCTGACCAGTTGGTCAAACTATAAAGGTTGCTAATGCTCTTTTTCATCTGATTCCTGGTCTCTTGAATATTGGTTATCATCCAAAACGTTGAATTTTCTGGCAGAGTAGAAATATCTGTAGTTAGTTGCCAATAGGTTTGCGCTCTTCGACGATCAAATATAATCTCTCTAACATACCGTTTTTCTGCTGTTGGATCGCCAAGAAATCTGGAAAATTTGTACCACTTATTCTCTCTAACTTTTTCATGACTGGGTATTAGGGCTGCCCGATCGCTCCTCATGAACAAAAGATAGCATAAGTTATAGTCCTCTAATTTGCTCACAAATGTCCCACCTTCTCTAGGACAAATATCCGCCAATACTAATTCAATATTCAAGCCATAATTCCTGAGTTCATCAATCATCTGTGAAGCAATTTCAAGCTTACTTCTATATATGTCTCCTTCCTTTAATGTCCCTTGAGGCTTAAAGACTTTACACAGGAGTGGAAAGGTAATATTTTTGTAGACTCCATAAGCATTGACGGCGACTATCCCTCGATCTATTTTTCCCACACTTCCTAAGTATTGCCTAGCCACATAATCGGTTTTCTTTCCTTTTTTTTTATCTCCTATTTCATCAATGATTACCGTGATTTTATCGTCTTTTAATGCTTCTCGAGTTTTTCTTAATCTGAGGTTTCTTAATTCTCCGACAGACCAAGGAGAATTGGCTATAAAATGGTGTAATGATTGAGGGGAATTGATGCCAACTGCTTTGGCGATTTCTGGAAAGGATTTTTTCTTAATGGGTGAGATAATTCCTATATGCAAGTATTTAAAATATTCATAACTTCTCACTTCACCAAAAATCTCTTTATAACTTTCACAATATTGATCTACTACAGCAGCTGTTTTTTCTGGCGATCGCGGCAAATGTTTTAAGATCTGTAACTCTACATCCATTGCGCTGTCTCCTTTCCAGCCATTGATACTCTACATTATTCTATCTTAATTCCCAAAGAGTGACAGAAGAGGGATAGAAGCAAAAGCGTACAACCGAATAGAGAAGGCTATTAATGTCCTAGGAGAGTACTATACAATGGGGTCTATTCTTATATCGTGTCAGGGAGTTCAACTCAAGTTCCCCCATGTCTGAAGTGCCCAAATCAAAGTCTTCTGGTCTGAGACTGGTTATTTTTGCGGCGATCGCCTTTTTCCTCTTTAGCCTCACCCTGACCTTGCACCGCCATTATACTTTTTATTCCACCTACAATCAGGGATTATTCAATCAGATGTTCTGGAATAGTCTCCATGGGCGTTTTTTTAATACTTCTCTGGGTTCCGTACTATCGGCGGAAATCATCTATGAAGGCGAGATTCCCACCGTCACTCACAATCACTTAGGACAGAACTTTACACCGGCAATGCTACTTGGGTTGCCTCTCTATGCTCTCTTCCCCCATGGCGTGATATTGATTGTCATTCAAGTTATCTTAGTTACGGCTGCGGGCTTGGTGCTGTATATCTTAGCCAGAGAGTATCTAAACCCCCCAGTTGCTGCCATGATTGCCTGTAGCTTTTATAGTGCCACGGCTGTACTTGGGCCAACTTTAGCGGATTTTCACACGATTAGTCAATTTCCTCTCTTAGTTTTTAGTGCCTTACTTGCCTTAGAAAAACGTTGGTGGTGGCTCTTTGCACCTCTCATTCTGTGGATATTAGGTGTGCGCGAAGATTCAGGATTTATTATTTTTGGTATCGGCGTGTATTTAATCCTTAGTAAACGCTATAGCCGGTTAGGAATTGGGTTATGTACATTGAGTTTTGCCTATATTTTAATCGTCACGAATACCCTTATGCCCCAATTTTCTGCCGATGTGGATCAGCGATTTCTGATGGATAAATTTGGGCAATATTTGAAAACAGATGAAGTCTCCGCAGTTCAAGTACTGTGGGAATTAATTAAACATCCAGGAAAACCCCTAACCTATTTAGTTCATCAGGTCTTACCTTTAGCATTTATTCCGATGGTTTCTCTGGCAGCTTGGTGTATTTCCGGTTTCCCTTTACTGCTCGTACTTCTAGGTCAGGGATTATCGAGGTTAGCGATTACTGCACCCTATGCCATGGTGGGAGTTCCTGGTTTGTTTTATGGGGTAATTCTCTGGTGGTCTGGCCAAGATTTTCATCATTTTACTCGCAATCCCCATACACTTTATTCTCGGCAGTTAACACCCCGATTTCAGAAGATTTGGTCAGGATTTATGATCCTCTCTATTTTGCTGACGATTATGGCAAATCCGAGTCACGCCTTTTATTTTCTGGTTCCTGAGTCGGTTAATCCCTGGATTTTTGTTTCTTTACCGGAACAATGGAAACATGCCGGTACAATTGAGTCCATCATTGATCAAATTCCACCAGATGGGAGTGTGTCGGCAACCCAAGAAATTATTCCCCATCTTTCTGGAAGACCGGAGATTATTCGCCTGCCGGGAATTGAGTTAAGAAATGAACAGGAAGATCGCTTGCAAGTGGAGTATTTAGTAGCTGATCTGTGGCGCTTGCAACGCTATCAATCCGCTTTTACCCAAGAGCGCCACTTGCTTTACTATAATGTAGTCCTGATTGATGCGCTATTGCAACAGCGCAGTTATGGGATTCTGGAGTTTGAGGATGGAGTTGTTTTCTTGCGCCAAAATGTAGCGAACGATCCAGAGGCGATCGCCGCTTGGTTAGCCTATCGACAAATGCTCAATCCCCTGATCCAAAATATCCACCAAGAACTCAATCCCACCTCCCCAGTGTCTTAAGCCTACCCATTACCCGTTACCCATGTCCCAAAAAATTGCCCTTATTGCCCACGATCGCAAAAAAGACGATATCGTTAACTTTGCCCAGAAACATACTAAGTTGCTCTCTTGCTATCCCCTGATTGCCACCGGGACTACCGGGGAGCGCATCGCCTCTGCCACCGGATTAACCGTAGAATGCATGTTATCTGGGCCTATGGGAGGGGATGCGCAAATTGCCGCCCAAGTCGCTACAGGTCAAGTGAGAGCGCTTATTTTCCTCATTGATCCCCTCTACGCCCAACCCCACGAACCTGATATTAATGCTCTGTTGCGGATTTGTGAAGTGCATGATGTGGCATTGGCGACGAACGTATCGACCGCAGAAGCGATCGTTACCAGTCTGCGGCGCACTCGTAGGGCACATTTAATCTTTAATCCCGTTTCCGGTCAAGGAAACTCCCACCAAGACCTATTATTGATTCGGCAGTTGTTGGAACCGTATTTCCAACTGACGGTATCCATGACTACACCGGATGAGGGGCCGGAAGTCCTCGCCAAAGCGGCGATCGCCCAAGAAGCCGATCTGATCCTCGCTTCTGGCGGTGATGGCACAGTATCCGCCGTTGCTGGAGCTTTAATTAGTACAGGAATTCCCCTAGGTGTGATTCCCAGAGGAACCGCTAACGCCTTTGCCAACGCCCTCGACATTATTTCTCTTTCCAGCTTAACCCCCATTCGCACCGCTTGTGATGTCATCATTACCGGAATGACTCGCGTCGTGGATGTGGGATTATGCAATGGTCAACCCATGATTCTCTTAGCCGGTATCGGTTATGAAGCTGGAGCCATTGAAAAAGCCGATCGCGAAGCCAAAACTCGTTGGGGTCCCCTAGCCTATATCATTGCAGGGTGGAAGCAAGTTCGAGAACACGAACTCTTCGAGGTGGAAATGGAAGTTGATGGCGTGCTGAAAACCTTTCAAGCAGGAGCCATTACCATTGCCAACGCGGCTCCCCCAACCTCTGTCATGGCTCAAGGTATGGGTCAAGTCCTGCCCAATGATGGCTTATTGGAAGTAGTCATTATTACGGCTGAGACCAAACTGGCCACCGTGGATGCCATGATTGATTTATTTGGTTCTGGACTGACCAAAACTCCCATTCAACGGGAAGATACCCTAGGAGTACGCACGCGCAAAGTTAAAGTCGCTACTCATCCTCCTCAAAAAGTCGTCTTAGATGGAGAAATTATTGGCACAACCCCTATTGAAGTCGAATGTATTCCTCAAAGCTTAACGGTACTTGCACCGCCACCCAATCAAAGAATCAATGATTAACCCATTGAAGACGTATGTTAACCGCTTCATAGCCACTCATCATTGCCAAGAAAGAGAACCCAAGTTACAACAGCCATAATAAGGCATCAGAGGGAAGAGCAGGCGATGAAGATTTTATTGGTCGAAGATGATGAAGCCCTAGCTGAATTGTTAAAAAATGAACTTACTGCTCACCATTACTTGGTGGATGTGGCTTTTGAAGGGAACTTAGGATGGCAGCTTGCTGAAGGCATTATCTACGATTTAATTTTACTGGATGTGGGATTGCCTCAGTTAAATGGTATTGAATTTTGCCAGAAACGACGCAAAAAAGGCGATCGCACCCCCATTCTATTAATGACTGCTCAAGACTCTAGCAACCAAAAGGTGACAGGTTTAGATGCAGGCGCTGATGATTACCTGACTAAACCGTTTGACTTACCGGAACTTCTGGCTCGAATTCGCGCTCTGTTGCGCCGGGGAAATAATACTCGACTCCCCATTCTCACCTGGGGTAAGTTACGTCTCGATCCCGGTAAATGCCAAGTGATGTATGGGCAAAATCAACTCAAACTGACAGCGAAGGAATATGAATTGCTGGAACTCTTTTTGCGTCATCCGGAACGTATTTTTAGTCAAAGTGCAATCCTCGATCATTTGTGGTGTTTTGATGACCCCCCGTCCGAAAATGCGGTACGCACCCATATCAAAAGTTTACGCCAAAAACTTAAAAAAGCGGGTACTGCGAACGATTTAATTGAGACGGTATATGGTTTAGGTTATCGCCTCAAGGCTAGAAATCAAGAGTCCTCTGCCACCCAAAACTCGGGCATTCCTCCCGCTTTTCTCCCTATTTGGGAGCGGTATCAGCATCAATATTGCGATCGCCTCAAAGTCATCCAAACAACCCTAGATCATATACCCACTGGTTTCCTCAATCCGGATTCCTTACATGATGCCATTCGAGAATCCCATACCCTGGCAGGTTCCTTGGGTAGCTTTGGTCTCACTCGGCTCTCCGAAGTAGCCCGGCAAATCGAGCATACCCTGAAAACCGCTCAAGATCGAACAATGCTCCGAGAAACCATAGCGCCTCAAATTGAGGAATTACATCAAGGTCTCACCCAGAATAGCCCAGAAAAACCGACCTCTCCCCCACCAGAGATTCCCTTACCCCATATTCTGACGATCGAACCCGATCCCATTTTTGCCCAAGCTCTTAAAGAACAAGCAATACGCGCTCACTTCAATCTGAAAATGGTGTCTACCCTATCAGAGGGGAAAGAGCAAATGCAGCAACAGCGACCGGATCTGATTTTACTGGAGTTATCCCTACCGCAAACTTCCCGCACTCAAGTTTTAGAATGGATTACGTCCCTTTCTAGCGCTCAACCTCCCATTCCGGTGGTGGTTGTGACCGAGCAAAATACCCTAAACGATCGCGTGGCGGTAGCTAGAGCAGGAGGTGAAGGGTTTCTACAAAAACCCATTCTGGCACAGGAGGCGATCGCTTCGGTGCGTCCCTTTTTAAAAGGAGATCAAACCCAATCGCCCCAACTGCTCATTGTCGATGATGACTGCCAACTGTTGGCTTATTTGGAAGAAATCCTCACACCTTGGGGTTTTGAGATTACTTCTCTTGACCATCCCCAAGCCTTTTGGCACATCCTACAACAGATCCAACCTGATTTAGTGCTGCTGGATATTGAAATGCCTGAAGTGACGGGAATTGAACTGTGTCAAGTGCTGCGGAATGACCCTCAATGGATGGCGCTTCCGGTGTTGTTTCTATCGAGTCATCAAGATTCCGAAACCATTCAACAGGTCTTTCTTGCAGGAGCGGATGATTATATCCAAAAACCGATTGTAGAACCCGAGTTAATTGCTCGCATTCTCAATCGGTTAGAGCGCCGAAAAGTAGGGTCGAAAGGCCGTTCACCTCTACAGGTTCAGCGATATTTGCACAGCAGCTAACCCACCCGTGAACAGAGATACAATAAAAAGATTCGGGTGTCTAGCCCTTATCAGGCGATCGGATATGGTGTTTCCCAATTATCGATGCAATTCCTTAGAAGGAGAGAACCGCACTCAAGCATCAGAGCGGTTTAGGACTCAACTGGCAACTGATGCCGAAATCCATCAGGCTTTGTCTGTCCTGCAACATCTGATGCTCATTATCGATCTGAATCACCATGAGATTAAAGTGATTCCCACTGATATACAGACGGATTGGGTGCAACTGACGGTACAAGAATTATCCAGAGAGGGCTATTTATGCGCTATGGAAAAGGCGATCGCCACTCAAACTCCCCAATTGTTTCAATATCAGTTAACCCACACCAATCAACTCACCCGCTCTTTTCAAGCTCAAATTTACCCTTACGCTGAAAATACCGTTCTTTGGGTTGCACAAACCCATACTTCCCTCTCTCCTCCTCCGAGTCTCCCTTCCCTCCTGGCCGAAATTACCCTCAAAATTCGTCAGTCTTTAGATGTAGAATCTATTTTAGAAATCACGACGACTGAAGTCTGCAAATTATTACAAACTGACCGAACCTTAATTTTACAACTCCAAAAAGATGGCTCTGCACTCGTGATTCAAGAATCGGTTGTCCCTGGATGGATGGCTTTATTAGGACAGAAAATTTATGACCCCTGTTTCCGAGCTTATGACTTCCACTATCTTCAAGGTCGAATTGGGCAATTAAATCAGATTTCAACGCTCAGTAAAAATTCTTGCTATCGAGATCTTTTAGACTATTTTCAAGTTCAATCCAATTTAGTTATTCCGATTATTAGTCAAGATCAACTCTGGGGATTTATTGCCCTTCATCAATGTGCCCATCCCCGGCACTGGCAATCCTGGGAAATTGATGGCATCAAGCAATTAGGTAATCAAGTTGGTATTGCTATTACCCAATATAAGATCCTTCAAGAACTGCGGCTTGTCGCCCAAAAACTGACTTTTCATTTTGAAAATTCTCCCCTAGCGGTGATTGAATGGAATCATGAATTCCGGGTCAGTCAATGGTCTCCCCAAGCCGAGCATATTTTAGGTTGGGATTTTGCTGAAGTACAGGGACAACATTGGTCTCAATTTCCGTTTATCTTTGATCCCGATTTAGAGGAGTTTAAGGAGTCTGTTTTTAGCCTCATTGATGGCAGTCAGGATCGCCAGATTTGTAGCTATCGGAATTTAACCAAAACAGGACAGGTCATTTATTGTCAATGGTATCATTCTGTTCTGCGCGATCGCGAAGGGAACGTGCTCTCGATTTTGTCTTTAGTCCAAGATGTGAGCGATCGCCACAAAGCTGAAACGGCTCTGCGCCAAAGTGAAGCCCATTTCCGCATCACCTTTGAACAGTCTCCCATTGGCATGAGCTTAAATAATTTAGATGGTACGGCTGTTCAACTCAATCAAGCCTATCTCAATTTATTAGGGTATAGCTTTGCCGAACTGAAGAAATTGCCCCTTCGCTACTTCATTCATCCCGACGATCTGCATATTGATCGGGCGCTCTATCAGCAACTTATTGATCGCACTATCGATCATTATACCATAGAAAAAAGATTAATCAACAAATCAAAAGAAATTGTCTATACTCTGTTCAAAGTTGCCTTGATTCATGACGATAATGGTGACCCCTTACATCTAATTTCGCAAGTTATTGATATTAGCGATCGCCAACAAGTTGAAGAATCCCTCAGACAGAGTGAAGAACGATGGCAACTGGCGATTCAAGGCAATCATGATGGCATTTGGGATTGGAATGTACAAACGAATCAAGTCTTTTTCTCGCCTCGCTGGAAAGAAATGTTAGGGTATTCGGACGGGGAAATTAGTAATGATCTAGAAGAATGGACAGATCGCGTCCATCCCGATGATTTTCCCTGGGCAGTGCGAGCGATTCGCAAGCATTTTAATCAGGAAACGCCCTTTTATATGCACGAGCATCGATTACAGTGTAAAGATGGCAGTTATAAATGGATTTTAGACCGGGGCAGAGCCTTGTGGGATGAAGCCGGAAATGTGCTGAGGATGGTGGGTTCTCACACAGATATTAGCGATCGCAAGCAGGCAGAACAAGAGCTACAGCAAACGCAAAATTTCTTACAGACCATTATTGACTATTTACCCGTTGCCGTATTTGTCAAAGAAGGCAGACCGGACAAATTTGGACAGTTTAAGTTATGGAATAAAACCTGCGAGCGAATTTTTGGCTTAACGGCAGAGCAAGCCGTAGGTAGCACAGATTATGATTGGTTTCCCTGGGAACAAGCCGATGGATTTGTCTGTAAAGATCGAGAAGTTTTAGCCCGAGGAGAACCAGAAGAAATCCTGGAAGAACGGGTTGATAGTTATCATCTCGGTCAGCGAATTTTGCATACCATAAAAGTGCCGATTTATGGAGAAGAGTATGAGCCAGAATATTTACTTTGTATTTCCGAAGACATTACCGATCGCAAACAAGCGGAGGCTGCCCTACGAGAAAGTGAGGCTCGCTACAGTTCCCTCACCAATGATGTGCTAGATAAATCCGCCGTCGGTATTTTTATCCTGGATGCCGACTTTAAGGTGGTTTGGGTGAACCAAACCCTAGAGAACTTTTTTGGCATCCATCGGGAAGAGATTATCGGCCGGGATAAACGAGAGCTAATTCGCGATCGCATTCAATACTTCTTTGCCGATCCTCAACAGTTCAAAGATACCGTCTTAGACACCTACGACCATAACACCTATACCAAGAACTTTGAATGCCATATTCTCCCAGATCCCGACCGTCAAGAACGATGGTTAGAACACTTGAGCCAACCCATTGAGTCCGGTCTATACGCGGGGGGGCGCATCGAACATTACACAGATATTAGCGATCGCAAACACAATGAAGCCGAACTCCATCGCCTTAACCGTGCCCTGCATACCCTCAGCAACTGTAACCAGGAGATCGTCCGTTCCACCTCTGAAACTGACTTGATCCATAACATCTGTCACATCCTCGTGAACCTGGGGGGATATCGTCTGGCTTGGATCGGGTATGTTCAACAAGATACCCAAAAAAGTATTACTCCCATGGCCAAAGCTGGGTATGAAGAGGGCTATCTTGACCAGCTCCACATCACTTGGGCTGATACTGAACGAGGCCGAGGCCCCACCGGAACCGCTGTCCGTACCGGCCAACCCTGTACTTTCCAAAACATTCTCACCAATCCCCACTATACCCCTTGGCGAACCCAAGCCAAGCAGCGGGGTTACCGCTCCTCCATTGCCCTTCCCCTGAAAACTGACCAAGGCGTATTTGCGGTCCTCAACCTTTACTCTAGCCAACCCGAAGCCTTTGATGCCTCTGAATTTCAGCTTCTGTGCGAATTGAGTGAAGATATCACCTATGGAATTATAGCCCTGAGAACCCATCACGCCCACGCTGAGAGTGAGGAAAAATTCCGCCAACTGGCTGAAAATACGAATGATGTGTTCTGGATGACCACGGCAAGCCTCGACCAAATGCTCTATGTGAGTCCCGCCTATGAAAGGATTTGGGGACGCACTCAACAGAGCCTCTATCAACGGCCCCAGTCCTTTATAGAAGCCATACATCCGAGCGATCGCCCCAGGATTAGCGCCATTCTCCAATCCTCCTATACTTTTGATCTCGAATATCGCATCAGGCAACCCAATGGCAACCTGCGCTGGATTTGGGATCGAGGCTTTCCCATTTTTGATGCCAACGGCAAGGTGTATCGGCGGGCCGGAATTGCCAAAGATATCACCACCCGCAAAGAAACGGAAGAATTGCTACGTAGTACGAATGAACATCTAGAAGTCCGAGTTGCCCAACGGACGGCTGAACTAGCCTCAGCCAATCACCGGTTGCGAGAGGAACTCGAACAAAGACAACGGACGGAAACTCAACTTCGTAACTCCCACAAACAATATCGCACCCTCGTGCAGAATTTTCCCCAAGGGGCGGTATTCCTGTTCGATCGACAGTTCCGCTATACCATTGCTGATGGAGTTGGATTAGCCGCCATGGGATTAGACGGCGATCGCCTAGAAGGTCAATTAATTAACCAAGTCCTGCCTGCT
Organism: Roseofilum reptotaenium CS-1145; assembly: GCF_028330985.1. Taxonomy (NCBI): domain Bacteria; kingdom Bacillati; phylum Cyanobacteriota; class Cyanophyceae; order Desertifilales; family Desertifilaceae; genus Roseofilum; species Roseofilum reptotaenium. The sequence continues at coordinate 21,377 of NZ_JAQMUE010000054.1, forward strand.
GACCTCCTGCAAAACACTGAATTTATCTATCATTCTGCCTTAGTGGGGCAAACCGTAGCCACAGAAATTACCTATCAAGAACGAACTTATCACTATCGCGCTAATCCCCTCAGAAATGAACAGGGCCAGATTTTTGCTGGCATGGTGGTGATGCAGGATATTACTGCCCAAAAACAAAGTAAGGCGATTCTGGAGGAAGCGGAACGCCGGTGGCGAACCCTACTGGAAAATGTACGCTTATTAGTTGTGGGACTCGATCGCCAGGGAAATATTGAATATGTTAATCCTTTTTTTGCCGAATTAACCGGCTATAAAGCCTCGGAAATCATCGGCAAAAATTGGTTTGACACTCTGATTCCAGCCCATGCTTGCTCCAAAGTACGCCGTGCTTTCCAAGCAATGCTGACCCCCGAAGGGAATCCCCATTATCAACATACTTTGCTGACCCAGTCTGGGGAAGAGAAAAAGATCGCCTGGAATAGCACCCAACTCCATAATGCCCAGGGAGAGGCGATCGGGACCATGAGTATTGGTGAAGATATTACCGAACGTTACGCTATTGAACGGATGAAAGATGAGTTTATTTCCGTGGTGAGCCATGAATTGCGTACCCCCTTAACCTCCATTCATGGAGGCTTAAATTTATTATCCACTGGCTTAGTCGATCCAAGTTCCTCCAAAGGAAAGCATGTGATCAATATTGCGGCTGAGAGTGCAGAGCGTTTAGTGAGATTGGTCAATGATATTCTGGAATTAGAGCGCCTAGAGTCCGGCAAGATTCGTTTACAAAAACAGGCGATCGCTGTCAACGAATTATTGCGGCTCGCTGTAGAGCAAATGCAGGTGATGGCCAGCCGCGCTCGAGTGACCCTTGTGGTCTCAGAAGAGACTTCAGGCGTAGAGTTTTATGCGGATTTAGACCGTATGTTACAAGTGCTAACCAATTTGTTAAGCAATGCAATTAAGTTTTCCGATCCAGGAAGTCAGGTTAGATTAACAGCCATCCTTGGCTCTCCTAGCGATCCTATCAGCGATCGCCAGCCTTATTGTAGCCTGCCGTATTCCCCCTGTTGGGACTCCCCCCACCTCATCTTTACCATCGAAGATTGGGGGCGAGGAATTCCAGAAGATAAATTGGAGTCCATTTTTGAGCGTTTCCATCAAGTCGATGCTTCTGATTCCCGTCGTAAAGGAGGCACGGGTCTAGGCCTAGCCATCTGCCGCAGTATTGTGGAGCAACATGGGGGACGGATTTGGGTAGAAAGCCAATTAAACCAAGGGAGTCGTTTTTCGCTTTGCCTATCCATCTATAGCCAAGGAGAGGGATAAATCATGACCAACAAACGGATTGTAGTCATTGATGATGATGATGGTGTAAGGGAAATTATTCAGATTTCCCTAGAAGCAGCAGCAGGATGGGACGTAATACCCGCTTCGTCAGGTCAAGAGGGGATAGAACAGGCCGCTTCTCAACAGCCGGATGCCATTCTTTTAGATATGATGATGCCCGGTATGGATGGTAAGGCAACCTATCAAGCCCTACAAGCCAATCCCTTGACCCAAAACATTCCCACCATTCTCCTCACAGCCAAGGCCAAAAATAGTGAAAAACAGCAGTTTATTGAAGATTTAGGGGTTACTGGCGTGATTACTAAACCCTTTGATGCCATGGGGTTAGTGCAACAAATTTGTTGGCTCCTCAATTGGTCAGAAATATAGCCCTACCCGCTGGGCTACAGATCGCAATCACTGTAGGGGCAATTCATGAATTGCCCCTACAGCACACAGAAAGTAGCAAACATTTAAGGATTTGATATTACCTAATGTGAAGAATTGTTAAGTTTTATTCCCTATACAAACACAATCACAAAATCCTCACATTTGTCTCTTAAAGTTTGGGGGCATGGATCAATTCAGAGGCCTAAACAGTGATGGGCTATACATCGAAAAGTCCTAAAACTGGAGAGAATCAAGTGGGTGGCACAGTGTGGCAAAGAGTGCCAGTCTCATCGTCTGTTTACGGAAAATGGACGGACATGGACTATATTGACCTGGCGATCGCCGTTCTCAAAAGCCAAGACCCCTATCTGATCCATTCCCTAACTGATTTCTTAATGGTTTTACCCACTCCAGGTCAAATCGAAGGAGTGCTTCAAGATGCCGTTAATCAACTCGCTCAGATTGATAGAAATACCCATCAGTGGATCTTAGAACATTCAGGTTATTTGATGCCTTATATTGATCTGCTCCAGGAGAAATCCGGCCAATCTTCTGTCTGTCCATCAGATTGGATTAATTCCAACTTGAACACCGCTGAATTCTTAGCGTAAACCAGCTTGTCAACCTTGCGAGGATAGTGATGCATCCTAAAATTCTACTCATTGAACAAACTGGAGAGCTTCGGAACTTACTAGATAATATTTCAGAATTAGAAGCGTTTAGCTTCATTTCTACCAGTGAGCCTTCCTTAGCTTTACCATTATGCAACTATCTCTCCCCTAATCTAATTCTGGTTGACTTTGAACTTCACCAATTCCATGGATATCAGTTTTCAAAGCAAGTAAATGGAGGTTTTGAACGCCCTAATATTCCCTTAATTGCTATTATTCATCCTGCTCAGATTCTGGAGAATAATCAATTCCTTTATACCGTAGATGACTATCTATTGAAGCCCATCAAGATAGCTCAATTAAGACAAAGTATCCAAACTTGTTTACCCGATCAATCTATGTTTTATTCCCTGCATTAATTGATCCTTGACTTACCCCAAAAGAGGAGGCATGATGTTAGAAATGAATTGTCCCTGTTGCTCCCATCCATTACTCAGACATATTCGATCTACAGGAATGTATTGGTATTGTAGTCACTGTCATCAAGAAATGCCGGCTAGTTTGAGGCAGCCGTTAGAGATTGATCGCCCGATCGCTTCTCCCTCTCTTGAGGAGTGGGCCAGGTATAAAAATCAAAAAACGTTGGCTGTCGGCGCGTAAATCCATTTATTCGTTCATTATTTTACTAAGGAGGCATTCATCAATGTTATACCCTCAAACATTTGACCAAAAAAACTGGATGTTGTGTTATTACAAAAACGACAGTCAATCCGTTCAAATCTTAAAAATCGATAACACAGAAGATTGGTACTTTGAAAAGCTAGTTGACCCAGAAGAGCGATTAGTGTTTGAGGCACCAGAAATGGCTCAATTACAGATTCACTATCAATCAGCCAGTGATTATGGTGTGGTAGAAATTCTCCCTTGTTATCAACTGCGAGTCCGATATGGGTTAGAGTCAGAACCCGTTGGCCGACCTAACTTAAAGGTGGTTTCAATTAACCGTAGTGCTTAAAATAATTAATTAAAAGGGCCTCCTAAAATTACTTTTGCTAAGGCATTAATCACATCAGTTGCCGATTCTTGACTCAAGGACTCATACCATTCTTGAGTCACCGCCCTATCCTTTCTATAAATTGTATCGGTGCGCTTTCTGGCCTTCAAAACTAATTCAGCCGTCCGGGTTTTGCGGGCGAATTCATAGCGTTTTAGGGCATCTGCAACACTCACATTTGTTGTGACTAAATAGCGACATAAAATGGCTGCATCCTCCATCGCTTGACACCCTCCTTGCCCTAAAGTGGGAGTGCTTGCATGTCCCGCATCTCCAAGTAGGGCAATGCGTCCTTTCACTAAAGCATTCAAGGGATTTAAGTCATGAATGTCTAAGCGATTGGTTTCTAAAGGATTGAGGGTTTCAATTAAAGTCTGCACTGGAGTTGCCCAACCCCTGAAAATTTCTGCTAATTCCTGTCGGCGATGTTGGGGTGCAACCGTTGTCCCTTTTTCCATGGGACAACCGAAGAAAAAATAAAAGCGATCGCCTCCTATGGGCATCAGCGAAGCTCGCTTACCCTCTCCCACATAAATCACCCAACATTCTGGATCGATCTCTTGCACCTTTGCATCAACGATACCATTCCAATTCACATATCCGGCATATCGAGGCTCACGGCTCTCTCCCGTCACCATCGGACGAATCATTGAGTGAATACCATCAGCAGCAATTAATACATTTCCTCGAGTCGTTCTGCCATCTTCAAACCTTGCAGTAACGCCATCTTCATCCTCAGCAACACCCACACATTTACAATTGAGCGTAACATTTTCTTCGGCAACGGTTTGCAATAATAAAGCTTGTAACTCTGTCCGCGAAACGGGATAAGGGCGCTGTCCAACTCGATCAATGAGGGGATGTAAGGCGATCGCATTTAACAGGCTATCCTGATGGCTGCGATACTCCATCCGATTCATTCTCCCACCAATTTTGGCAACCTCATCTCCCAGCCCTAATGAATTGAGAACCTTAATCCCATTTGACCATAACGAAATTCCTGCACCAGCCGGCCGAAATTCGCGCACCCTATCATAAATTTCAATTTTATATCCGGCTTGTTTCAGGGCAATTCCGGCAGTTAAACCACCGATTCCCCCACCGATAATGATTGCTTTGAGGTTATACATAATATCAATTAACCCTTAATAATTAACCATGCCCTTGCCCTCTCCCTAAATCCCTCTCCCGTGGGAGCTAATCCTGTAGGGGTTTCCCAGAAACCCCATCTAGTAAGGATCGTGCGATCGCCTTTTAGTTGGCTCATTGGCTGAAACTCATTCATATCAAGAGCCAGTTTTAAAACCCCTACAAGATGAGCGTGGGAGAGGGACTTCATAACAGCACACAGCGCTGTAAATAACCTGAGTTTGGGATAAGTTAAAACCCTGATTCTGTTCTAGGCTGAAAATCCTATTCTCTCGTGCGATTACCCCCAAAACGGTCTTAACCGGAGCTCAGGTTAAGCTTACTTTTCCTTTTTATCCTCTAAGAAGGAGTTGTTATGCAGATCTTCAAACATTTTTCTTACGTCAGAATCAGTATTTCTGCGTTTCTCCTGACTGATAGCAGATTTGCGCTCTGTATCAATGTTAGAACTTCGATCGCTGCCGTCTCCATTTGTGGCTTCAGATTCAGTAGATAAGTCGTCCACGAATTCCAACAAATCACCTAACACTTTTTTTACTAGCTTGAGCGCCCCGGAAGGGGATTTACTACCCTTAGCTTTCTTGCTCCGTTGATTCCTAGAATATTCCTGACTGTCTTCTCTGGATGCGTTATCAGTGCGACCCTCCCATCGAGTGTTTTGATAGTCTCCAGAGGTTTTTCCGTATTGACTCGCGGGATCTGAATATTTCTCTTTATTGAACTCAACTTCTTGTACAGTCGGCTGTTGACTGTACCTCTCTACATAGTAAGGTACTCCTTGCTCATCAAGCTCACTCGTCACGACACATTCAAATTTGGTGTGACCGAACAATTTGCTATCAACAAGCTCTCGAGGAAAGTTAATACAAAGAGATTGACATATTCCGGTTGAAAAAAACATGTTCCAAATAACTGGATCGCTTGCCTGGCGAGGAATCACCACTGTTCCTAGCTGACTATCTTTAGGAATTTCATAAAGTAAGGCTGATACTTTTCTCTGCCATTCTCCGACCTTCTGAGAAGCTGCCGAACCTTGACTAAGGTAATTTGTTTTAGGAGAATATTGCGTGCTTTCTACTCTCCGCCAGTTGCTTGAACTGTCCCACCACCGATGGCTGACATAGTTGTCATACAATTCACCATACAGAGCCGGGTCTCGTATTGGGATAACGGGATCTCCATGACTATGCTTGGCCAAACCAACGAAAACCTGTACAGAACGACCAGCAGCATCGTGTGTCATTGCAAAGCTTTGTGGCTTACCAAGCTTAAAAGTATTTGAAGGCTCAGGGGCTAACGCTCTCGATATATCATATGCAAAACAAGACACTCCAAAAATAATGTGTCGATCAAGTTTAAAGGCTGACCAGCGATATGCTCGATCGTGTAATAATTCAGGACTTTGTAAAGATGCATTGATATACTGCTGGGCTATTTTTCGATCTCGATTGCTAAAGTCTTCCGGGGCAAATAGTAATCGAAAGTCTTCGCTGTATGTTCTGCCGTATACGATCGCGGCAACGCTATGATTTTTCATTCTTACCTAATTGTACTTACTTTTCCGTCAAATTATCAGCTTAAACTTCCTCTCCGTCAAAGTAAATATAGTAAGGTCTGTGACCTGATTGATAGTCATTAAGCTGGTTAAATAGAAGTTGGAGCTTCTGTTTTGCCTCCTGCTGTTCGCGCATCATATTGTTAAGTCGATTCTCTCTATTTGTCACCTCTGCCCGAATTCTGGCTGTTTGGTCATCTCCACTCAAGCGAGACCATAATCTACGAACAATATTACGATTTTCGGCTGCTCTCAACCGGCTACTACTTTCGCCAAGGCTTTCTTGACCAGCGTCTATTTCTTCTTCCATAGAGTCAATTCCAGCCTTATAATACGTGAAGACTGTAAAAATCAGAGGAATATGAACCCCATTAGGGTCTATCGAGCCACTATTGCTGTCAGAGGCAAGTTCTGTCCCCAGAGTCGATGGAACAAGCATAACCCATCCCTGGTGCTTCTTGACGAACAAGACAGAAAAGTACTGTTCGATCGTTGACTTTATCTGTTCGCGAGGAAGGTGGGAACAGAGATCGGATTTTGTGATGAGGATGATAATCGTTGGAATTGGACGAGTCTTGAAACTGTCTTCGAGTAAGACATTTGTACGCTTCACAATTTGCGCCTTTCGTCTGTCAACACTTCCATCTTTCAGAAAAAAGTCGCCTGGAATGCAAATAATCACGCAGTCAGTTACTTCTAGTCGTTCTAGCAACCGTTTCGTATCGTCAGTGCTTGACCGATCTCGCAATGCCCCACCGCGATAATCGACCCAATCAAATTCAATCAGAGGAGTCGTCAGGCCATAATTAAAGGAAAAGTCATACCTAATGAAATCGCCAGCCCCAGTTGGGGGAGGCCATCTTTCCTCTGTTCCAGCCTGGTCTATGATATTGTTCCATTTTTCCGAAAGGTCTAGGTCAGTATCCGGATCGGTTGATAGGACAAATCCTTCAATACCGAAGCTCATCATTTCATACATTGCCAGAAGGAAGCAGGTTTTTCCAGACTGAGTATCTCCTAGCATAGTTATCTTGAATTCTTGAGTCATAGTTAAGCTCCATATCTAATAGATTTGAAAAATAGAGTTGAAGATTCTTGAAAAGAATTTCAAAACTTTATGAAGTAAACGACCTAACCTTTCAGAAAAAGTTAGCTTTGACAAGCGTATAGCATATGTACCAAGCGAACATCCTTGCTGTACTGATATTAACTTATTGGTGTACACCGATAGTGCGTTTGATGGCTCTCTTAGAGGTTTCAGAACTGAATATCGTTTCTCAATTATCTTTTCTGTTTCCTCTAACTTTGCTCGAGAGCGTTCTGCTTTAGTGCGGTATGGTTCTTCTTCTAAGATATGTTCCTTTACAAGGTCGCGTATGCCGCCAAAGATGCCAGAGGCTTTATTGCTGTTGCTCAAATATTCAGATCTTTGCTCTTTCTTCTTTTCTTTTAGTTGCTCGAGTTCCGCTTGCAAACTATCTATTCGAGATTGGATTGCGACTTGTAGTGAGAATAATGTCGGTGCTTCAACGTTTCGCAGTCTCCTTGGCGTACAAGCAATTGGAACGAGAACGCTTTTTACTAATTCGCTTTGGCTTGTCAGATTTATAATGTTCTCTATTGGAGTTAGACCATTACGTGTGTAGTTTTCGATCAAATCAGATTTTGTGAGTACGAGCGAGACAGGCATCTTTCCACGCACATCTTTCAAGGCTCCGCTCACCAGCGACGTAATACGTCTGACCTTAGCCCTTTCTACTCGCATAGATTCAAGCTTGTAAGAATCAAAAAATAGTAGAATCCCGTCAGCCGTTCTAATATCGTTGATAACTTCTGTTGCAACACCATCCCCCCCTTTTTGAGATTCGAGCAGTGCATTGCCTCTATAGTCAGACCAAACAAAGCTAACAACCGGATTGCCCAAGTAGCAGAGATTGAACCGGTACTCACCCCTGTACTCTGTTGGAGCAGGATACCTTCCACTTCTGACAAAATCAAATAGCTTGAGCAGTTGATTTTGTTATGGCAGACTTCAGACTCTAAGATGATTATTGGCTCAGATTTGAGCTGGCCAAATAAAGTTCTAATCGTACTACCTCCTCCAAAACGGCTACTGTCCCAAGAACGATCAAGTAACTCGATAGGGCGGTCGTCACAATCTAGCGGAAAATGGCGATCGAATACGCTTCTTATTCTTTGAGCAACATACATCTCAAAATTGAGGTATTGTTCGCCACTACTACCTCGGAAGCGATCGTAATCAATTTCTGGAGGTGCAAGAATCACTCGAATGGGAGTAGGCTTGCGATTTGGATATGCTTCAACGATATCTTCTGGAACCAGTTTTAGCGGCCAGTTATCAACACGCTTTTGATACCAAGATTGCCGACGTGCGTTTTCTCGCTGCTCTTGAACTATCAGAAGTTGCGTTTCTCGATTCACCTGCAACATCTGGAGTTCCAATGCACGCCTTTTCTCAAATAACTCGCGCTGTAGTTGATGGTCGCCTTCTTTTGAAGCTTTTTCTATGGCATGACGATTCTCGGCTAATTCTGCCTGTTTTTTTAGGCTCTTATTTGTATTTATATGGCTGACGGCCGCGTTAGCTGTTCCAGCGATCGCTATACCTAAACCACTCACAGCCCAACGCCCTAAACCCATTAAACCTGCAACGATCGGAAGTGGCATCTACTAAATCCCCCCAAACTGTACAAAGCAGAGATATGCTCCAGTTCCAAGTGCCCCACGACTTGTCCTAGGGGCACCAGGTATTGCATTCCCGTTTTTGTCATAGATTGTGCCTCGGCACTGCCATCTTCCGTAATGACTACTAGCTTAGAAGAACTCTTCTGTGATGTCGTTTGCGTAGCCTGCCCGACAGAGCTTAGACTTTTGTTAAATCTTTCAACCCGCTTGGGAGAAGCAACGGCTCCAGTCCGGTCTGAAAAATCGCAAACGGCCGCGCTCAAGAAGCCTCAACTTCATTTAGAGTGGGTTTTACCGCCTTCTGCTTAACCAGAACTCAGGTCAATGACCATTACCCATTACCCATTACCAGCACGTAGTGCATCATATCTACTTAGGGCAATCAAGGGGAAATATTGGGCGTAAAAGTGGTATTTGATATAGAAGTGGCAGGGGAAACCGGTTCCGGTAAATTCGGCTTCTTCCCATTGTCCATTAGGCAATTGGGACGAAAGTAAATAGTTCATTCCCCATTTTAAGGTATCCCAGGGGAAGACTCCCGTGGCTTCTCCGGCAGCTAGTAATCCAATTAACGCCCAAGCGGTTTGGGAGGGGGTGCTAGTACCGATTCCTTTTAAGCTGGGGTCATCATAACTGCGGCAAGTTTCGCCCCATCCCCCATTGGCATTTTGGCAAGAAATCAGCCAGTTGGCAGCTTTTTCGATTTGGGTTGTATGACTATCTGGAGCAATTAAGGCAAGGGCGGAGAGTACGCCACTGGTTCCATAAATGTAGTTTACGCCCCAACGGCCAAACCAACAGCCTTCGGGTTCTTGTTCTTGTTGGAGATAGGTTAAGGCTTTGCGGATTCGCTCACTTCCACATCGTTCACTTCGACTCCGCTCAGTGAACGATGTGGAAGTGAGCGTTGAGAGTTGCTCAGAATGGGGTTTTAATTCGCCGAGCATTTCTAGGACTCTGGCGGTAACATCGGCGGTGTTGGGGTCAATCATGGCTTTGAGGTCTGCATAGGGGAGACTATTTAACCAATCTTGGTCGTTATCGATGTCAAAGGCTGCCCATCCACCGGCCTGACATTGCATGGTCATAATCCAGTCTACACAACGGGCGATCGCGCCCCATTTTTTTTCTTCGTTGGGTAGCTCTAACCCGATTAAACTCATGACTGCTGCGGCCGCATCGTCGAGATCGGGGTAAAATTGGTTGTCAAACTCGAATGACCAACCGCCGGGTTTACCGACTTTGTTTTTAATCGCCCAATCTCCATAGGCTAACACCTGTTTATCGAGTAACCATTCTCCTCCTTTAACAAGCGCGGGATGGTTAGGGGCTAATCCCGATTCTACCAGGGCGCGTAATACCCAAATGGTATCCCAAACGGGGGAAACACAGGCTTGGGTGCTATAGGTGTCTTCGGTTTCCATACAAAATCGGTCTACGGCGGCTAATCCCCGTTGCACAAAGGGGTCGCGGACGCTGTACCCTAGACAGTGCAAGGCGAGCATGGAGTTGAGCATGGCGGGAATAATGCCACCCCAGTCTCCACTGGGTTCTTGGCGCTCTAATACCCAGCGCTCGGCGGCTTGGAGTCCTTCCTGACGAAAGGGAACCCAATCTAATTCTTCTGCAAGTTTAAATCCTTGGTCAAACCAGACAAAGATATCGGTCCAATCTTGGTTTTGGGGGAGTTCATAGCGGACGTTGTGGATACCTTCGCTGTAGAGTTCATTCAGGTTAAAGTCGGGGGTAATGCGATAGACGGGGCGGCGATCGCATACAATAATCAGAGGAACGGTGCTACTTCTAGCCCAACTGGATAATTCATGGATATTAAACCAAAATTCATCGGGTAATAGCATCACCCAGGGGGGAATAGACGGCACACCGCGCCAGTCATAACACCCCAATAGGGCCAGATGAATCTTGGTAAAAATGCGGCTTTTGCTGATGCCTCCCTTTTGCAGAATCAGGGTTTTGGCTTTTTGCAAAGCGGGGTCAGATGCAGGCACCCCCAGCAGTCTGAGCGCCATGTATGCTTCGACGGAGGTACTTAGGTCGCCCCCATCCCCATAATACAGTTCCCAGCCGCCATGGTCTCGTTGTTGCGATCGCAGATAAGCTTCCGTTTTATGCAGCGGCCGAGTTTTGTCCGTTCCCCAAATTTTATGCAACATCACCATCTCTGCGGTGATGGTAACATTCGATTCGAGTTCCGCCCACCAGTACCCTTGGGGATATTGTTGCGAGAGCAGATAGGTTTGACTGTTTCTAATTGCCTCTTCGAGAGAAACAGAAGGCTGGGAACTGATAGGGTTTTGGCTGGACATGGGCATTGAGTATGGCGATCGCAGAGTCATTCTACCGTAACTGCACGTCTGGAGTGAGCATACACGATAGAATACAATCCATTATTCCTGATTTTAGAAAGTATAAATACTCAAAACCAAGGAACAGAGTCATTCATGACCCCAACCCCATCAGGCGTAATTTTGAAATTTTTAAGGTTTAATGGATATGACTTCTCCAACCAGTAAACACGGTCTTATTAGTCGGGTACTTTCTCCTGCCTTACAACTGTGGCTCAGATCCCAAGCCGAAGATATCCAAGATTTACATCTGAGTATTGATGCCGGCGATCGCCAAATTCTATCGGGACTTATTCCCCACGTTGCCGTCCAAGCCAGTCAAGCCACCTACCAAGGACTCCATCTGAGTCAAATCGATCTCGAAGCTCAAACCATTCACACGAACTTACCCCAAGTTCTGCGGCGCAAACCTCTACGTCTGCTCGAACCCATCCTCGTCACGGGACAACTGCAAATTACAGCCCAAGAACTGCGGGACTCTCTGATCCCTGACGGTTTGCTCTGCCAAGGACTCACTGAATTGTTGCGAGAACTCCTCAAGGCAAGTGGAGCAGAAGGCGATCGCCTTCTAGCCACGTCTGTACCCCAGTGGCACAGCATCATCCTCGGCGATCGCCAACTGACTCTCAGTGCTACCTGGCCCCAACCCCACGATTTTCAAGCTAGTCTGAATATAGATAGCTCTCTAGAACGGGTTGAAGGCCATCTACTGCGCTTTCATCCCCTAACCATTCAAGCTCCAGATGGACTATTTCCTAATCCTTTAAATAGTCTAGAAATAGAGTTAGGGACTGAGGTTGCCCTTCAACAGCTCTACCTCAGTCCCGAAAAAGTTTTCTGTATGGGTCAAATTACCGTTCTGCCGTGATCGGGTAAGGTTCGGAAGTCCCCTTCCTCCCCTCCCCTAATATCAAATCCCCATGTCCCCGTGTCAATCATCTATAGCAAAGATCTAAGGACTTGATGTGAGCTAACTCCCTGGGGACAACAGGGGCAAAAGCAAAGTAACAAAATAATACACTAAAGGCGCAGTAAATACATAACTATCAGCCCGATCCAGAATGCCACCATGACCAGGCAATAACTCGCCAGAATTCTTAATCCCCGCATCCCGTTTCATCATCGACTCAGTTAAATCACCGATTAAGCTGGCAATCCCAATCATTAAACCCAAGGTTAACCCAGTGAATTCCCAATAGGGCCAATGGAGGAAATATGCCCCAGCCATAGCCACAATGATACTACCAATCACCCCACAAACGGCTCCTTCAACAGTCTTTTTAGGGCTAATTTGTGAGAGTCGAGTGCGTCCCCATAACTTCCCAAACGCATAAGCGCCAATATCGGCAGCCCAGATACAGACAAACGACAACAGGGTTAACTTAAAGCCCATGGGCACATCCTGCCAAGCGGGCCAATGACTGGGAAGGGCCAAACTCCATTGCAAACTAGAGGTTTCGCCCATGGAGCGCAACCTGACCCAGTAACTGGGCAAATAGCCACAATAGAATAAGCCTAAAATAGAAGAGGCAATATCGGCGATCGTCGCTAACTTCGGTTGAAAGAGTAGATAAAAACAAATCAACGTACCCGCAACCGGTACAACGGCATCAGCCAAAGAAGACGAAATCGTACAGATGACCAACAAAATCTGGGTAATGACCACAGTAGTCTTAGCGGCTGGGAGAATGCCCTTCGCCCGCACCATTTGAAAATATTCCCATTGACCGAGATAAACGATAATCCCAAATCCCAGGGTAAAATACCAGCCCCCCAAGAATGTGACCGATAGGGCAATGGGAATGGCCACTAAACCCGTGATTACACGAGTCCAAGGGAATGTAGAATTGGGGTGTTGAGGAGATAATGAAGAGTTTCCGGACATTAGCAAGGTTAAGAAGATTTAAGAAATCCTTTAGGACATTATAATCTATACGCCAGGATAGGGGATAGGGAGAATAATGACGAAACCCAAAAATTGGAAAAGATTGAGTCCCAGAGTCTGGAGAATCGACACATTAGTGGCTGGAATAAATTTTCTGATCGGGGAAGAGTCTTCCTTAAATATCCCCCTCTACTCTCCCCACTCCCTACCATTGAGGCTCCTCAAAGACAATGGTCAAGGGATTTGTTCAGAGACTTAACAGAAAATTTTTGATCCATTCTTTACCACAAAACCGATTAGTCAAAGGACGGGACTGGGATTATCGGTTAGTTCAGCACTTTGCGATGTTGTGGAGTACAATCTTGAATCTTTAAAGCCATGTAGCACAACCCTATTACCTAGCGCGAAGCGCCATATCAAATTATTCAGAAACATCAAGGAACAATACACATGAGTCCGAACTTGGAGGAGCAACAGTGATTGTACTCTCTTTAGAGAAATTTTTAAGAAGGTAAAAAAATCTGGGATAGGGGCAACTTTATGATAAATTCTGTCCCTTTCCCCACTATCGATGAAAACATCAAATGTCCGGCATGTTTCTCAGTAATAATTTTATAACTAATCGATAAGCCCAGTCCTGTTCCTTTACCAATGGGCTTGGTCGTAAAAAATGGATCGAATAGTCGAGAATGCAATTCCGCAGGAATCCCCGGGCCATTATCGATGATTTTGATGGCAATCCAGTCCCGATCTTCTTGAGATGTTTCAATGACAATAGTCGGTGATTGCTCTTCTTTTTTCTGTGAAATAAAGTGTTCCTCTAAAGCATCGATTCCATTACTCAAAATATTCATAAACACTTGATTAAGCTGACCGGCATAACATTGAATTGGAGGAATAGAACCATATTGTTTGACAATTTTAATCTCTGGTCGTTGACCTTGAGCTTTGATACGACTATTCAAAATCATTAATGTACTATCTATGCCAAGATGAATGTCTACGGCTTTGACCTCTGATTCGTCTAACCGGGAAAAATTCCGCAATGATAAAACAATTTTTTTCAACCGTTGGGTTCCGATTTGCATAGATTCCAGCAAACTGGGCAAATCTTCCGCAACAAAATCAAAATCGATATCTTCCATCATGGTTTTGATTTTTTCACTCGGTTCAGGACATTCCTGGCGATATTCACACACCAAATCAAAGATATCTTCAAAATAGGTTTTGGCATATTGTACATTCCCATAAATAAAGTTAACGGGATTATTGATCTCATGGGCAACTCCTGCCACTAATCGTCCTAAACTGGACATTTTCTCAGTTTGGACTAATTGCAGTTGAGCCTGTTGTAATTCTTGTAATAACTCTTCTAATTTCCTATTTTTAATATCAACATTTAATTGAGTCCATGTGGCGATTGATAAGTACATCACTAAAGAGCCAGTTCCCAATAAACCTAATGCCAGTACACTCGCTGCTCGCCAATTCAACAGGGAATGAGGGGAAGCGGGTAAGACGAGCAGGGAAAGTTCCTGTCGATCCATATTAATTGAACGAATACAAAATTGCCATTGAGATTGATAGGGACAGGGGTTAGACCCTCGCCATCTCCTCGATCCAGACTCTAGTTTGCTTAACTGTGCTACATCTGGAGATTGGGTGAGCGTTTCGTTGTCAGATTTATAGGCCATTAAAAATCCTTCACTGGCACTGACCATCGTTTTATTTAAAGCTGAATCTAACTGATCTTCGGGTACGCCATAGAGATAAAAATCGATGTTGTTTAGATTGAGGTGGTAAAGTGCTGCTTCTAGCCAGGTTTGCAATTCGTATAAGCCAAATACTGCTCCTTGAAATATTTCATTCTCATCGAAGACTGGATAGTAAATGAGAAAACCTGGCTGGCCATTTTCCAGGGTGACTAATGGAGTGGTTACGCTCAGTCCCAAATATTCTGCCCGATCTAAGGCCTGCAACCGTTTGAGATCGGCTGCTGAATCGGAGCCAAGATAGTCTTGCAGTTCATCGAAAGGCTCGATATATGTGGTTGGAAAATGAATGGCACGATCGCCGGCTGCAACTTGATCGCCGCGATCGCTTAATTCTACCATCTCGTAATATTGCTGCTCATAGCTCTGCCGTTGTTGAGCTTCGACTCTTTTCGCCCAGCCTAGCCCCAACAAGCCATCATAGTAAGGCAACAGGGTTTGAGAAAAATCTTGAAATTCTTTCTGATTTACTTCTGAACTGGCATTAAAAAAAGCACCCATAGAGCGAGTTAATTGGGTATAGCTATCTAACTTGCTTTGTAGCTCAGTGACTAAAATGGTAGATTGTTGCTCAAACTTCTCTAAACCTTTAGTCACTTCCCATCGGTACACCAGTGTGCTGGCTGTAATTGAAAGGGCAATCCCAATAAAACCGACAATACCGGTTGCTTTATAATGTTTGAAGAAGTACAACAAAGTGTTTAGCACTATTAAAAAATAATCTCAATAAAAGCAGTGACTTTCTCATTATAGTTCCCGAGTTGAGTTTTGTCCTTCAGAAAGTTAAGAAAAATGGAAGGAGCTTTTCACCTTGCCTCGAGTAGTCCATAAATAGTGTTATCTGATTACTTTCTATCTATATTTGTGACTTGACAAAATGTACATCATATGTATATGTCACCCTTGAGTAATGAGTAAGATGAACTTTTAGACTTGATTTATCGTCTTTTGAAAATATAGAGACAATACCTGAATTCTGTCTTCCTGAAGTCCAAGGGAATGGGATGAATAGTGAATTAGGTCTTCAGACCATACCTGAGTTTCTATAGAACTCCCCGCTCAATGGGGTGAAGGAGAAGGTTATCATGTTCAACAATCGTAAAATTGTACCGATCGCGATCGTATTCTGTTTAGGGATGAATCCTCTTTATAGCGATAGGTCCGATTATCCCCTTTCGTCCAAGCAATCCCTGGACTCTTTTTCGACTTCAGACCAGAGTCAGCCGAATCGAATCAAACCCTTGGTCAATCCAGAAGCCAGAGATCAACGGGGAGGACGAGGAGATTGTACCTGGTTAGGATGTTAGCCCGATTGCCTATTTTCTATTCTCTAGCGCGTCACCATACATAAATTTATGACTTTAGATTTAGGGCGATTTTACCAAGCCTGCAATCCATCTGCACCATTAGACTTGGGCGATCCCGACAATTCCCGTTATTATATTGACTTTTCTTCTGTGCGGGGGGGCAAAATTGTCAAAGCCTTGGGTCGTACCATTATCACCCTATCTCCCGATCGCCCCACGTGCCAACTGTTCACCGGCCATATTGGATGTGGGAAATCCACCGAATTATTGCGCTTAAAAGCCTTGCTAGAGGAACAAAACTTCGAGGTTGTCTACTTTGAATCCTCCGAAGACCTAGATATGGGCGATATTGACATTACCGATATTTTATTGGCGATCGCCCGTCAAGTCAGCGAACATTTACAGCAGCGCTCTATCGAACTGCAACCGCGCACGTTCAAAACCCTGCTCAAAGACGCGGTAGACTTTCTGCAAACCCCCATCGACTTAAGCGCCGAAGCCTCCATTCCCGGAGTCGGAGACATCAGCGCCAACAGTAGCGGTGAACTGGAATTCTCCCTTCCCCTCGGTATTGCCAAAATCACGGCCAAAACCAAAGAAAGTCAAAAACTGCGCCACCGTCTTCGTAACTATCTCGAACCGCGCACCGCCAGTATTTTAGAAGCCATCAACCAAGAACTCCTGCAAGTCGCCACTGCGCAACTCAAGCGTCAGGGGAAAAAAGGATTAGTCGTCATTATCGATAACCTCGACCGGGTACATAATCAAGCCGGGCCAACTGGACGACTCTTACCGGAATATCTATTTATTGACCGAGGCGCGCAACTGCGTCAACTCGACTGCCATCTCGTCTATACAATTCCCCTCTCCCTGATTTTTTCCAGTGAATGCGAAACCCTAAAAAATCGCCTTGGAGGGGGAATTACCCCCAAAGTTCTACCCATGGTTCCAGTGAAAACCCGCACTGGAGAACCCTTCCCCTTGGGGATGCAACTCTTGCACCATATGGTCTTAACCCGTGCATTTCCCGATCGCACCTTAGAAGAACAACAGGCCTGTATTTTAGAACTCTTTGACCACCCGGATACCTTAGATAGGCTCTGTGAAGTCAGCGGGGGTCACATGCGAAACCTCTTGGGAATGCTCTTTAGTTGTCTGCAACAAGAAGACCCGCCCTTTTCACGGGATATACTAGAGACAGTCATTCGAGACCGTCGGGATTATTTAACCACCTCGATTAACGATGAGATATGGGAACTCTTGTATCGAGTGGTCAATCAGCAAAGCGTACAAGGAGACCTAGAATACTTGACCTTATTACGCAGTATGTTTGTCTTTGAGTACCGAGATGCTGAAGGCTCTTGGTTTGCCCTCAATCCCGCCCTATACGAGCATCAAAAGTTCAAGCAATGGTTAGCACAGAACAACAGTGGGAAGATTGCGACTTCATAGAGAATGAACGGGCCCTCAAACAGTTGGCCCGAGCTATTTCTCTGTCTCAAGGGCAATTTTCCTTAATTTTGGTACGCTGTAACTATGTCCAATTGCGAGAAAAGGTATTAAAACAGCTATCGGAGGTATTGAAGGCGCGATCGCCAAAAATAACGGATGAAATTCCCCCATTTCGATGCTTGCAATTATCCCCAGACATTAACCATTTATATCACACGGTTAAAGCTGATTTTGCCCTAACTGAAGATCGACCCTCTGCATTATTGGTCTTAGGTCTAGAATCCGTCATTAACTTAGAAGATATCTTAATTTCCACCAATGTTATCCGGGATGAATTTCGCAAACAACTCAATTGTCCTCTCGTTTTATGGGTCAACGATCGCCTACTCCATCAATTTTTGCAACTTGCACCCGATTTTGCCAACTTTGCTGCTAATCCCATCTCCTTCGAGATGACCACCGAAGCGCTTTCTACCCTGATTATCCAGAAAGCACAAACCTTACTCGACAATCTCTTAAGTCGCGATAAGAAACAACTACTCGCCTTTCCCCTGTCTTTTATTTCTCCCAAACAGGGAGGATGTGGCCAACATCGCGCCGAATTAGAATTTGCCCTCTCTACCCTGGAGCGTCGAGAAACTGTATTTGATGCCAGTTTAGAAGCGAGAGTCGCGATTCTTTTAGGTCACGATCGATTGATGCAAGGGCAGATTGAAGGCGCGATCGATTCTTATCAAACTGCATTAAATTATGAACAACAGTTATCCCCTCAGCCCAATTTAGAGCATCAAGGCCTATTGCTCTTCTATCTAGGACTTTGTTCCTTTTATCCCGCCCAAGAAAACCCAGAAAATCAGCAATTATGGGAACAGGCGTGGCATTATTTCTATCAGGCTATACAGTGCTTTCAAGATGCTGACCGGCAGGATTTAATGGCGCAAATGACGGGACAAGTCAGTGATGTACTGCAACATTTACAAGCCTGGGAAACTCTCGTAGAGTTTACCCAAAAGTCTCTTGATTTGCATCAGCAGTATGGTTTACCCATTCAGTTAGCTCTCGATTATGGTTTTTTAGGCAAACTCGCCCTAGAACAGGGAAAGTGGGAAATAGCCCGCGAGCAATTAAAGCAGTGTTTAGCAATTTTAGACTCAGCAGCAACCCCACCTATTGACCAAGATTTTCCGCCTTTACCGCAAGGATTATATCCTCTCCTCTGGTCTCAGTTATTTCAATTACAATTAGTCCAATGTTTGCGTCATTTGAAGCACTATGAACAGGCTTATCAGACGTTAGCAGCAGCGAAACATAAACTAGAATATGCCATTACCCAAAGCAATGCTCGCCATGACCCACACCGATATTTACGCTTATTGAAAGGGCTGCGATCGCTCTATTTTGATGAACAATGTTATCGAGAAGCCTTTTTACTCAAACAAGAAAAGCGCTCAGTCCAGTCCCAGTATGGATTACGTCCCTTTGTGGGGGCAGGCCAATTAAGACCCGCTCAACAAGCCTTAAATCCCCTATTGGCTAATCGCATAGAAACGGATGCACAGGTTGGAGAAGTCGCTGAAGCTATCTCTACCTCTAACCGTCAAAAAGATGTGCAAAACCTCCTTTATCGGATTAGTCGTCCGGATTATAAAATAACCGTGATTCATGGCCCTTCTGGAGTGGGAAAAAGTTCGATTGTTAGCGCAGGATTAGTCCCTACTTTGCATCGAACTACCCTAGGAGATCAAATTCCAGTTCCGGTCGTTATCCGCGTATATTCCGATTGGGTTTTGAATTTTGGGAAAGCCTTCAATGAATCCTTAAAACACTTTCAATTCACTCCTAGAGAAATCTCAGATTATACCCCAGAAATTTATCTACAAGCCTTCGACCAAATTGCCGATCAAAGTGGCTTGACAGTACTCATTTTTGACCAGTTTGAAGAATTTTTCTTTGTCTGTACTGAGCTTGAAAAGCGACAAGCCTTTTATCAGTTTTTAGAACAGTGTATCAATCAAGCAGGGCTGAAAATTATTTTCTCAATTCGGGAAGATTATTTACATCATCTGTTGGAAATTGAACAAAATATATCCTTAGAGGCGATCGCCTGTAATTTACTCGATAAAAGTAATCGCTATGCTTTGGGCAATTTTTCCAAAGCACATACCTTTGAAGTGATTAAAAATTTGACTCAGAAGACTAAATTTGAACTGGATGATGATTTGATTGAGGCTTTAGTCAATGATTTATCGGTGGGAACCAATGAAGTCAGACCAATTGAATTACAAATTGTTGGCTCTCAACTTCAAGAGCTTAACATTACCACACTAGAGCAATATCTTCAAGTCGAATCGAAGCACAAATTGGTCGAGAAATTTTTAGAATCTGTAATTGCAGATTGTGGAGAAAAGAACGAGTATCATGCCCGAAAAGTAGTTTACACTTTTATCGATGAAGACGACAATCGGCCTTTAAAGACGAAATCCGAAATTTTAGCCCAAATGGGTTCCGATCTTGCTCCAGAAACCCTAGAGCTAATTTTAGATATTTTCTTTGGATCGGGCTTAATCTATCCGATTCCCGAACAACCCGAACCCCGGTATCAGTTGGTTCATGATTATCTGGTTGAGTTTATCCAAACCCAGAAACAACAGGCTATTCATCAGGAGCGATCGCAGCTTCAGGAAGAAAACGCCCAAAATCAAAAAGAAATTGAAGATTTACGGGATGAAAATCTTCTCATTTCTCAACTTGCTGAAGAGCGCTATAAGGCAGTACAACAGGATTTGGAAGATTATATCCCGAATTCCAATCATTCTGCTTCCGAGTCAGAATCTATAGACCAGGAGAAAAAACGCTTATCGAAAGGAAAACTCGTTCTGGAAAACTTGCGGCAAGAAAAAACATTATTAACCGCGTTAGCCCAAGCAAAAGCGAAACATAAAAAGAGTGAACGACAGCGCAAGTTAATTTTGAATTCTCTCTTAGTAGGTGCGGGCTTTTTTATCCTAGGATTAGGAGGATTTGCCTGGAATGGGGTGATTAATCAGATTAAAACATTAGGGACATCTTCTGAAGCTTTAGTAGGACTCAATAATGAAATTGAAGGTTTAACTACCGGACTGAAAGCGGGAGAACAGATTAAAAGTACGCCATTTTTGCCTAAATCAGTTTCCGATACAATTGAGAAAACCCTATCCTATGCAGTTTATAGAATTAGTGAAGAAAATCGCTTAGAAGCACATAAAGATGGGGTTTATGCCGCCACCTTTAGCCCCGATGGTAAACTGATTGCCACCGCAGGGGAAGACCGCACCATTCGCATCTGGGATGAGCAAGGCAAGCCTGGTTTTACGATTCCTGGTCATCAAGATATTATTACCAGTTTGGTGTTTCTGGAGGATGGAAAATGGTTAGCCTCTGGCAGTTGGGATCATAGTATTAAACTGTGGAATTTAGGCAAGTTTCCCGATTTAGGCAAGATAGCGAACTTAGATCGGATAGAATATGTGGAATTAAAGGGTCATACGGATCAAGTTATTGCTCTCGCTGCTCATCAAGACCCGAAGAATCCTTTGATTGCTTCAGCGAGTCGAGATCAAACTGTAAAAATCTGGCGTAAAGATGGCTCGGAAGTGGTAACTTTATCCCATGATTTTCCTGTATTAAGTGTGGTATTTTCTCCCGATGGTCAGTTGGTTGCTACAGCTAGTTTTGACGGCAAGATTCGCTTTTGGAGTTTGGATGGTTCGTTAGTCAAAACCTTTGTGGGCGAGCCAGAAGTGCAAGAAATATATAGCATGAGTTGGTCAGAAAGGGGACTTTTGGCGACTGCCGGTCAGGTCATTGATGAGGAAACGGGACAGAAAAAAGGGACGGTAAGTTTTTGGACTGAGGAGGGCTTTCTTACGCAAATTGAAGCCCATGAGGATACCGTTTTAGATGTGCGATTTAGTCCCAATGGGAAACAGTTTGTGACGGCAAGTAAAGATAAGACGATTAAAATTTGGGGGGGGTTGGATAATAACAGTTTGCAAAAAACCTTAATTGGTCATACCCATTGGGTTCCCAAGGTGGGGTTTAGTCCTGATGGGAGTCGCATTGTTTCGGCTAGTTTGGATAAGTCGGTGAAGGTGTGGCGCTTGAATAAGTCCCTGATGGAGGTCTGGGACGGGGGTGGGGCGCTGAATGGGGTGAGTGTGAGTGGCAGTAAAATTGCTACGATCGGGGATTATGGCATGATTACGTTATGGCAACCGGATGGGACGGTGCTAAAGTCCTGGAAAGGTCATGAGGGACAGGTTTGGGGAGTTGACTTTACACCAGATGGTCAGCAGTTGGTGACGGCAGGGGACGATCTCCAAGTCAAGGTTTGGAACCTAAAGGGTGAGCTGCTGCAAACGTTGGAGGGTCATCGAGATGTGGTTCTCAGTGTCAGCGTCAGTCCCGATGGAAAGTATATTGCTTCAGGAAGTAAGGATTATCGGGTGAAGTTATGGCGCACAGATGGGACGTTATTGAAAACTTTATTCACGGATAGCTCTGCCATTAATTGGGTCAGTTTTAGCCCTGATGGTCAACTCGTGGCTGCTGCAAGCGATGAGGGACGAGTAAAATTATGGCGTACGGATGGCACTCAGGTGGGAACTCTGCGACATCGAGCTGGGGTTTGGGGCGTAACTTTTTCTCCTGATGGTCAGGCGATCGCCACTGCCAGTTATGATAGCCGAGTCAAACTCTGGAACCGACAGGGACAACTATTGGGTGAACCCCTGGAACATGAGGGAAACACCGTAACCAGTGTTGCCTTTAGTCCTGACGGAGAGCAGTTAGCATCCGCCAGCCACAACACCATTCGCCTCTGGCGCAAAGACGGAACCTTACTGCATGTGCTGACTGCAAGTTCCCATCGTTCGATTAATGGACTTAGTTTCACTTCCGATGGCAAAACCCTGATTTCTGTCGGTGGAGATGGACAAGTCACCCTATGGCATCTAGATCAGTTGGAACTCGACCAGCTATTAGAAACGGGATGTCAATGGTTACAAGGGTATTTGGAGAACAATCCTACGGGTCAAAAAGAGAGACTGTCTGTGTGTGACTGAAGATCTTCACAATAGTATAACGATCAAACAGAGACTTGTACTTTCTGTTGTACCTGGAGAGATTGCTGAACCTGAACAAAAGCCTCATAAATCGCAACTTCTGATTGCACAGCTTCAAAGCTCACTACTAAACAATAAGGTACAGTCGCATCTTCATTCTTATTCCAACCTTGATGTCCAACTACAGCAATACAGAATCCCTCACGTAAGTCATAAGACTTCACTCTTGCCCAGTCTTTCTGAATCGTTCCATTACTTCTTGATATTTCCTTAACTATACCATCAATTCCTTTCGGTCTCTTCTTTCCCTGAGAATCAGGTTTGAATTGCTTTCTTCCTAGTGTCCACTGAAATCCATCTGTACCTTTTTCTGAATCCTCACTAGCTTTATATTCTTTAAGAATTTTTGCAAGAAACCCATCTGGATCTTCTCCTCGGTTACTACATCTCCAATCTAACCAAGTCGATAAATACTTGCGACGATGCCGACGAGTTCGACGAGGTTCAGCCACATAAGACAAAGTGATCTCAACCAGAAAATCAAAGTCTTCATCCGGTCTTAGAAACATCTCTGGAATCTGAACTTGATAAACTCTAACTCCTCCAGCGCTAATCCTCTCATTCCCTTGAGTGATTAATGTTATACGATTGGGAGTATTCTCTAGAGCGCGATCGAGATTAGGGATACCGTAACCCATTGTCCGAATGCCTTGATAGAGTTTTTCTTTTGATTCATTTGTCCAGTCCGGTAAACGTGCTGATTGAACAATTAACGCACGATAAAGTAAAGCACTCTCTTGAGGAAATTCTGCGGCGAGAGTAGCAGCAATGTGAGAGACTTTTGGCACTGCAAATGAAGTCCCCACAGCATCAGAACTGACAGGTCTTCCTCCATTACGAGTTGAGCGTACTAGCTCAGGACAAATATCTTCTGGTGTCGAAAAATTTGGTGAATTTTCTGAGTCAGTAACATAATCTCCACCGTATTCAACAACTTCAGGTTGAATCGTATCCCAAATTCCTAACCCAGTACAAGAGAAAGCAGAAGGATGATCTTTTTCTGCCATGGACTGCAAATTAGAATCTTTATAAGTTACATGAGAAACTGAACCAACAGTTAAAGCCTGTAAACTTTGAGCAGGATTAGCAATTCTTGCAGATTTTTCCAATAAATAATCTGGGTAATATTGTCCATTTTGAAGATGATAATCAATAGATGGTCGGGTTATAAAGTCTGTTTTAGAATTTAGGTTGCCTGCTGCTACTATAAATAGAATATCTCCTTGTTTCTCCCAAGTCAGTTTATCTATTGTTGCTGCCCAAGCAGACATAGATTGTGTTCTGCAAGGACGAATCGCGGCAATAGAGTGATTAAAAATTCTAGTGCTGAACCGATCGTAATAGTATGCAACAATTTCTTCTAAAACTTTCGGAGGAAATAGATCTCTAGGTAACTGGTTATCCCGATCGAGAATTCTGGCATTTTGAAGCCAGCATATGGCTTGTTGGTAATCCATTGTAGGTATTCCACGAGGATAAAGAATTGCACCAGCAACTCTCGTTCCATGTCCACCATATTGAACATAATCAACGGTTGTATCCAATTCTCTAGGAACCCATGACTTGGAATGATGGGAATTAATGGCAGCTTTTAGTAGAGGATGGCGTTCTTGAATACCACTATCAATCACACAGACTTTAGGTGCATTTTGATCGGGTGCTTCTAGAGTAAATACTTTTGGATCGGATTCAGAATTACTAGATATTACTGGAGGAAAACTCGGTTCATCATGTTCAGTAACATCAAAAATATAGGGGAAATTGAGTACAAGATCTTTTAATCCTTTTCCACTAATTCTTATTCGGCAGGAAAAACCGTCTGGAAATAATATTGTATCTAATCTCTCTCCATGGTAATGACTAATAAATGAATCAAGTTTTTCTCCGCGATCCCACTGTAAATCATCGAACAAGAGTTCAGATAAATGGTTCTTTTCTAGCCACTTTATTTCCCTTTTATTAAAGTCTTCATCACTTTCATCTTGTTTTCGATTTGGATACCTTAAATATTGCTCTTTAACATGGATACAAGAAATACCCACATCTACAACATACTCTTGATACTCCCTAATATTCTCCCACTCAGCTTGAAGACTATCAGAAAGAATATATTCTGGACGTTTAGTTCCCTCTAATATATCCCAAATTTCTGGAACTTTGCCGCCACCTCTCTTAGCGTCAAGAAAATTCTCGATCTTTTTCCTCAGTTCTGATAACTCTGTATCTGCTGATGCACCAATGATATATCCTTGCTCTAAGTCAGCAACTACTTCAATACCAAAGCTTTTGAGATCTTCAGCATTAAAACTATCAGGATCGACTTCTAAGATAAAGGAAACTGCGTCTGGTAGTTTGGGTTTGCCCTCTTGCTCACGTTTCTTCTGCTCTTCTTGCCAATGGGTTGTGATGAAATCAATCGAAGATTTTAGCTTTCTACCATGTCCTCCAGCATTACCTTTATTTCTCAACGTAATATCAGATTTTTTGCCTCCACCAGAAAGCTTCGCCTTTCCTTCTCGGACTAGACGTAGTGAAAGATGAGGATATTGCTTTGGTCGATCAGACATGAGAAACTAAAATCTCTTGAATTGACTCTTCTAGATGTTCTTGAATAACTAGCTCTTCTCGATCTAAGATGGCTCGTTTAGCTGCATTTTGTCCCACCTTCACAACTTGGGCAGCTGAAAAGTCGCTCATTTTTTGTACAACTGAACTCCAATTAATCGAACCTAGCGATACTGAGTAAAGCGTTTGTTTAAGGATGGCTTCAATTTCTAACTCCGTTGGTTTAGGAACTTCAATTACATCATCGAATCGCCGCCATACCGCTTCATCCAAAAATTTAGTTAGATTAGTTGCAGCGACCAGTAAGCCATTGGAGGCTTCATACTCATCAAGTAACTGAAGGAAGGTATTAACCACTCGCTTAATCTCCCCAACATCCTGGCTATCTTCACGAGATTTAGCCAGTGCATCGCACTCATCGATAAATAGCAAGCAAGGAGACGCAGCAGTAATTTCAAATACCTCACGTAAGCTAGTGGCTGTTTCTCCTAAGTAGGAAGAGACCATGGCATCAAAGCGTACTTTAACCAATGTTAACCCAGTGTTCCAAGCAATACGCTCGGCTCCCATAGTTTTACCACAGCCTGGCGAGCCATAAAGTAAAATTTTTTGACGATAGCGCAAACCATGATGAGCCAAACGCTCGCGAGCAGCATATTCCCTTTCAATTCGGCGAAACCGATTTTCTACAATCTCTGAAAGGATCATATGATGTCGCAGTGCTTCACGAGCTATTGTGACAATAAATGGATGGTTAAATCGGTGTTTACTCGATAATCGGGTCAGCGATCGCAGATTCTGTTGTTTCAAGGGCACATAGTCTGAGGTTGTAGGAATTTCCCGATGAACATCTGTCGATGAATTTTTGGGTTTAGAAGGAGGAGGGCCTTTTTGGATAATACTTTCTAACTGTTCAGCAAGTCTTGTGTGGCCTAGTTTTCGCTCTTCTTCAACGATAATCGACAGCATACTCTGTGTCGCCTGTGAATCTTCACTGGCAACAGCACGAAATAAACGTTTTAGCACTTCTCCCTTCATTGTGTGCTGGGTCACCCAAAACCGTTGGCTTCAGTCCTACAATACCGACGCTCTGCTCAAATGTTAAGAAAATTTCACAAAAAGAGAACTTTCTGGTTTAGTCTTAACGTAGTTCCGTCAGATGTCGTGGAATTGATTTTTTATTCAATTATAGCTTGATTTACGTGAGTTTGGGATAAGCTGAAACCCTAATACTGTTGTTATACGATAGGATTATCTCTTTCCTTCGTGTCCCCCATTCTTCTATCATGGTTTCAGTTCATCCCCAAATTGAGTATCCAGAAAGCGACGGGTTACCCTTGGCTGATAATACGATTCAGTTTCGCTACATTACCACCATTCAAGGCGGTCTAGATGCTCTGTATGCTAATGACCCCAATGTGTTTATTGCTGGAGATTTGTTCTGGTATCCCGTAGAAGGAGATAAGAAAATTCGCGTGGCTCCGGATGTGATGGTGGCATTCGGGAGACCCAAAGGCGATCGCGGTTCCTATCGACAATGGCAAGAAGATAACATTGCTCCTCAAGTGGTATTTGAAATAGCATTGCCGAGTAACACAATCAAAGAGTTAGAAGAGGAAAAGCTTGATTTTTATAACCGTTACGGAGTTAGAGAATATTATCTGTTTGACCGAGAGCGACGCAAGCTCAAAGGATGGATGCGTCAAGGACAGGGTACGTTGCTCCCCATTGCCAGTATGAAAAATTGGGTCAGTCCTCTATTAAACGTGCGATTTGTACTAACAGAAGGGGCAGAATTGGAACTGTATAGTCCTACGGGTGAGCAGTTTGCCACCTATGTGGAGGCGATCGCCCAAGTGCAACAAGAACGCGATCGCTCCCAGGAAATGTTCGAGCAACTGCAACGAGAACGGGGCAGAAGTCAACAATTAGAACAAGCCCAGCGTCAGGCGATCGCCCCATTAGCAGCAATGGGACTAGATGCAGAGGCGATCGCCAAAATCTTATCCTTATCGGTAGAGACTGTGCAGGATTATCTGCCATAAAAAACGCTAGATTCAAGCCATTTTCACATCGGAAAATGTGGGAGCTAACGCTTTAGAAAGTCTTGCCAGCCAATCGGTTCCTTCTCCTTCAATCCAAGGATATTCTAGGATAAAATTTTCCCAATCTAAATCGTAGCTTGATACGGATGGGAACACCCTCGCTTGCCAATCAATTGCTTCATACTGGGCAAAGTCTTGCCAGTCTGGACTTGATTGCAATACCTGATGCAGAAGATCGAAGGGTAATTCGATTCGTTCGGCTAATAAAACGGCATCATACAAGTCTTTACCTTGGGGATAGCGGTCAGTTTCTAACCACAGTAACTTCCAAGCTAAGGACAGTTCTGGACTTGCTGACCAAATTAAAGCATTATCGCCTTCAATCAAGGACATAGAGGTTTGGATCGGCTCATCTAAAAGCGTTTCCCGAAACGTCACATCGATTTGTACCACTCCCCCTGGCAAATTCTCGGCTTGCCAAGGAAACACAATTCGTCGTCCTTCTGCCCGTTCGTAAGTCCAAATTTCATCCCGACGAATTTGGTCAACTTGGATAGTTACCGATCCAACTTCAGGATTGTCTGAAACCATTTGAATTAAATCGTCAAATAAACCTTTGGCAACGGGATGATCGGGACTAATATTATCCGGTCTAAATACAAAATCCATATCTCCCGGTTCCCTGGCTTCATCTCCTAGCCGAGCTTTGAGCAAAAGACTACCGCGCAACACTAAATGTTGATTCCATGACGAACGACTGATCCAAACTAACAGATGATTCATTACTTCTCGACGTGCTTTGAACCACTGGTTTTTCAGGTGTGAATCTGCAAAAATGGGGTCACCTAAACGGAAAGCATTCATGAAGTGTGCTAATGCTGGCTCAAATACTTTGGCCTGTGTCAGGTTTGCATCGGTTTCTGTGTTTGTAGGATAGGTATTGGGGTAACCGTTCATAATATCTCCAAAGGAATTACAAAATTCAGTGAATCCAATCGCGATCGAGTTCAAAATTGCTATCGTAGACGACAAATTCCTGTTCAATGTCGATGATGGGGGTGTTGAGAGCGGCGATCGCCTGCAACAGGTGCTTCAGTTGTTTCTGTGCTTCCCGACGACCTACTCCTGAACACCGTTGAGTAACAAATCGCTCCTGAGACTCATCCTGACACGTCTTTAATGCATTGCGTGAAAGATGGGCACAATGGGGTTCAACTGTTTTTCTCAATGGACTCAGAGACGTTAGCGGTGGGACTAATACTTTAATGTGATGTTCAAAATAGCGATCAGCAGTATGATCCATTGCTTCATTTTTATCCTGGGGAATACCCGGATGATCGGCAGCCACCTCCGTTTTAATGCGAACAACAGAAAATCCCTCTGCTTGTAGCACCTGGCACAGCTCTTTTACCCGCTCCAGTTCATCCGTCAAACGTCCCTCACCCCATCGGGTTAACATGGGTTGGGATGGGGTAACTCCTCGATCTAAAAGGATGTGAAGACATTTGAGAGTGCGATCGGCACTCCATTGGCGAAGTTTTTCGACCTCATCTAAGTTCTTCACGCTAACGGTAATATGAGTTTCAAATGGCCCAGTAAACTGCATGAATAGTGAGTCGTCGATCGTTTTGTCAGTGAGAACTGAAAGTCTCGATCTTAATTGTAGTATAAAACCCAGGATTTACATTACATTTATAATACATTCTCGATCGCCCCAGAATTGCTCCCTAAAATGCTTCAGAAAATCTGTAGGTTCAGCCGAACCGATGCTCTGTTGCAAAAGTTGCAGTAAAATCAACTAGAAGTTATGCTCATGAATGACAAACATGAAATGGTTTTTTCAAAAACAGCCAGCTAACGACATTGCACTGAAGTGTGACGATCTCCATTGTCAGATGTGTGCTGATACGGTAAAACAGGCTTTGCAAAAGGTTAATGGTGTTGTAAGAGTAAAAGTAAATGTCGGCAAAAAGGAGATCGCTGTTTCCATTGATGAAAAAGCAAATATAACCAGTGATATGCTGATCAATGCTCTCAAACCCACTGGCTATATAGCAACGACCTAATACTCCTCACAAAATTTGCATCTTCATTCGATCTCTCATAACTCTAGCTACTTTATACGACTTTCTTTTGAAGGTATCGTATTTCTGCTCTGTGCGATCGCCAGATTATCTATCCCGTTTTTCAGAATATTAAGGAAGAAATTACATGGCAGAATTCTATTGGCAAAAACTGGACTGTAAGAATCAACCAACAGGGGGACTTGGTGCATGGCGTGCAAAAGTCCCTGGTGGTTGGATAATAGCTATTCGTTGTGGTGGTAGCGAAGGTGGCGGAGTCACTTTTTATCCCGATCCTAATCATCAATGGAATGGTGGAACCTTACCCTTTTGACATACTCTCCGACCTAACAGAGCGGCTCAACTCAAATCAATTGTTAACCGCTCTACAAACCTGGCATGTTCCTCCGAAGTGATACCCTGTTGCAAAACTTGCAATACCTCCATCATTTGATTATTTCTCAGGGCATCGACGGCTAACCATAACCCTGGGAACACTTTGGAGCGAATAATGTTTTGTTTATCGGCGACGAGGGGTTGATACTCTCCTGCGACTAAATGAAACCAGTCTAAACGCTGTTCAAAAGATTGCCAAACCAAATATTCTGCCACTCCATTGCGGCGATAGACTTGCTGTTTATTGCCTAAGTCGATCGCCGCACTACTAGCGGCAATTTCCACCACTAATTCCGGTACACCTTCTAAATAGCCATCTTCGGTTACTCTTACACCTCCCCCGACTTGGCGATCGCGCATGAGGACAATATCCGGTTGCACATCATTATCCAAGTCTAAGCGCACAGTGGGTTCAATGCCCGATAATGTCCCTGGAGTAAATGCCGCATAAGTTTCTAAACAAGTTGCTAAACGGCTATGAGGTTGAGCATGATATGGAAAGCGTAGAGGAGAAGCCACGTAAACAATTCCTTCAATGAGTTCTGCTTTGCGAATATGGGGAGCCGCAGCATAGCGGCGCTCGAATTCTGGGCGCGAGAGGCGATCGCCACTTTCGAGCCAAGGGATAGAAGTCTCAGGTTTAGGAGATTGGCGGAACAAATCAGTCGTCATCTGAGTGTCCTGAATTTTATTGTTTTAATTATAGTAGTAGCAGATCGGATTAGGGTTGTTCGAGACTTTGCCAGAGGTTACCGAGGATATAGGTGGCTTCAATCGTGCGATCGTCTCCTAAAATCATTAAAGTAAATAGTTGATCCACTAATTCAGATAGATTTTCGGGCGGAATTTGGTTCTGATTGCGTAATTTCATTAAGGGTGTTGGGGCAGGATTAATGATGATAAAATCCGCTTCTTTCCCCGGTTCAAAATTGCCGATTTTATCCTCTAAATGCAAGGCTTTCGCTGCACCTAATGTAGATAGGTAAAAGGCTTGGAAGGGGGAAAGAGCTTGTCCTTGCAGTTGCATCACTTTATAGGCATCTCCCATGGTTTTGAGCAGTGAAAAGCTGGTTCCTGCGCCGACATCGGTGGCTAACCCAACGGGAATGGGAGGGGATTGGATTTGGGTTTGGTTTAAATTAAATAATCCGCTACCGAGGAATAAGTTAGAAGTGGGACAAAAAGCGATCGCGCTCTGACGCTCACTTAAGCGTTGCAATTCAGAGTCACTCAGGTGGATACCATGAGCGAAAATCGATCGCTCTGTGACTAATCCGAATTCTTCATAAACATTGAGGTAATCGGATGCTTGTGGAAAAAGTTCCTTAATCCAGGCAATTTCTTTAATATTTTCAGATAAGTGGGTATGGATATAAAGGTCTGGATATTCACTAAAACTGCCGGCTAGCTCTAATTCTTCTGGGGTTGAAGTAGGAGCAAAGCGGGGTGTTACAGCATAAAGCAATCTATCCTGATGATGCCATTTTTGGATTAAAGTTTGGGTTTGTTCATAGGCAGTTTGTGGCGTATTAACTAAAAAGTCGGGTGCATTTCGGCTCATGAGCATTTGTCCGGCAATGATTCGCATCTGTCGCTCTTTCGCCGCCGTAAATAACGCATCAACAGACTGAGGAAAAATAGTAGTTAAAATGACGGCTGTCGTTGTGCCATTGCGCAGCAGTTCATCCAGGAAAAAATTAGAGAGTGTTTGAGCATAGTCTGGATCTTGAAACTTTTTCTCTACAGGGAATACATATTTTTCTAACCATTCTAATAACTGCTCTCCATAGGAAGCGATCATTTCCGTTTGCGGACAGTGGAGATGGAGGTCAATAAAGCCGGGTAAAATCAGTTTTCCGGAATAGTCTGTGATGTGGAGATGGGGATATTGAGAGCGCAGAGTTGGGTAATCGCCAACCGCTTTAATCTGACCTTGTTCTAAAATTAATAGACCATCAGGAAAATAGCGCACGCTTTCTGATTCCCGATAATGGAAAGGGTTATGGATAAAATCAGCGATCGCACCCCGGAAGGCTGAGTAAGTAGCAGAATTAGCAGACATGGAGCAGATGATTTGCGGTAATTTTTCGGAGGTCTGTTGACTTGGGTCAGATTATTCTAGTATATACAAGTATTGAGTCATAAAAATTTAGCCATGGAAACGGTGCAACTGGGTCAAACGGATATTCGGGTCACGCCCTTGGGAATTGGTACATGGGCTTGGGGTGATAAACTGTTTTGGGATTATGGCAATACCTATGGCGAAGCGGAAATTAAAAAGGCATTTGACGCAACCCTAGATGGGGGAATCAGTTTTTTCGACACGGCGGAAGTGTATGGTTTGGGAGAGTCGGAATCTTTAATTGGTCGGTTAATGAAAGAAACTGGGCGATCGCCCCAAATAGCGACGAAATACTTCCCCGTGCCTTGGCGACTTAAAGCGGAAACCGTATCCGAGGCAATTACTAATAGTTTGAATCGGCTACAAGTGGACTCTATTGAACTCTATCAAATCCATCAACCGGTCAGCTTCTTGATGAGCCAAGAAACTCTGCTCAATGCTTTAGCGAATGAAGTGACGCGGGGCAGAATTCAAACCATAGGAGTGAGCAACTATTCCGCCAAACAAATGCGGGAAGCTCATGATATTTTAGCTCAAAAAGGGATTCCCTTAGCTGTCAATCAGGTGAAGTATTCCTTACTGAGTCGGAAAATAGAGAGCAATGGAATTCTAGATACTGCCCGCGAGTTAGGCATTACAATTTTGGCTTATAGTCCCCTTGCCCAAGGGTTATTGACCGGTAAATATACATCGGTCAATACACCTGTGGGAGCGAGAAAACTTAGTCCAGAATTTGGTCGGGAAGGATTACGCAAAATTGCTCCTGTGATTTCGCGCTTAAAACGAATTGCCGATCAATATAAGAAAACGCCTTCTCAAGTGGCATTGAATTGGCTGATTTGCCAAGAGGTAATTCCGATTCCAGGGGCGAAAAGTGCCAAGCAAGCCCAAGATAATGCAGGTGCTCTAGGATGGAGCTTGAAACCAGAAGATGTGCAAGATTTAGAAGAAGTTACCCGTCCCTGGTTAAGTTAGGTTTACTATAGGGATTCTCTGTTGTACAGAGTACAGTTTGAAACCTTAGACCCTATTCCCTATTCCCTATTCCCTATTCCCTAGCGGGAAGCGCTATAACCCACCCAATGCATCCCTTCAGGAAGTCGATAGCTGCTATATTCAACTTGAATCACTCGGCGATGGGTGGGATGGGTGGCTTTACTTGAAGCATGAAGAATTAGGGGTTTCATCGCCATCACCGATCCAGGTTGCACAGTACAATTAACCGATGGTTGGGTTTGCACAATTTCTTGGATTTGAGCTGCGGATAAAATTCCCTGTAAATGGCTTCCTGGTATCACGCGCAAGCAGCCATTTTTAGGTTCAGCAGCATCAAGATGAATGCGAAACGTGACCATTTGATGGAGGACATTTGCTGGTGGGTGAACATGGGGTATAGTGTCCTTAATGCTCCATGGCCCCCAACCTGGAATTTCCTGTTTATGAGAAACCGCGATCGCCCTATCCTGATGCCAAGGAACCAGCCAGTTATTGCTGGGAGTTTTATCGAAGAACAGGACGCGCACCACCGAGGGAGAATCCCCCAAATAGTCTTGAGCTTTTCGCAGCAACTTGGGGGAATAAACCAGATCCAAAACCGTTCTCAGGTGGTGGTGGAGATTGCGTAGTCCCCCTTGAGTGGGTTTGAGGTGCAGAGTATTTAGCTGTTGCACAATTGGAGCGAGCGTCTGCTGTCCAATCAAGGATTCTAAAATTTCATAGCCTTGACACGAAAAAGTCATGTTAACTGAGTTTTTTCACCATCCAAGTTGACAGCGCTTGGAAGCCTAACTTATCGTACAAGGCGATCGCTGGTGTATTCTGACAAAAGACTTGCAGACTAATTTGCTGCTCTCCTCGCTCTTTAGCGTAAGCTTCCGCTTGCTCCATCAATGCCGATCCCAGTCCCTGGCGGCGATGTTCCGGTAAGATATAGAGGAGAAAAATATGGGTATGGTGCTGTCCATTCACTTGATCCACCGCTTTCCCCATCCATAAACAGCCAATGGGTTGAGAGCGGGGAGTCGAAGAGAGGAAATCGGAAATTTGCGGATCTTCGACTTTCTCCACCCACCAGAGGGGAGTCGTCTGAGCAAAGTGTAACTCGATCGCCTGATTTAAATGAGAAAAATCCTGCCCTGGAAATAACTCCTCATAGGTTTTGTGCATAAAGCTAATCAGCACGTCGCGCTCCATCACCCATCCAGCGCGAATCCGATAGCCTGGAACCAATTCATTTTGTGCCATTTACAAAAGAGAAACAGATAGTCACACTCTATCGTAGGGTAAAACGGGTTTTAATCCCTAATAGGGATTTATGCTTGTTTCAACACTCAAAGCTTGCAGACTGATTTAGATTTCTATCTTCGTTTCAATCCCTAATAGGGATTTATGTTCATTTCAACCTGAGCAGAAATAATGGCATGAGTGAATTTAATATGATGTTTCAATCCCTAATAGGGATTTATGTTCATTTCAACTTTGTACAGTATTAATAGTTGTCAGTACTTTTCATGTTTCAATCCCTAATAGGGATTTATGTTCATTTCAACCGGTAGGCTTCAAACCTACATCAACGAATCTCAAGGTTTCAATCCCTAATAGGGATTTATGTTCATTTCAACTCTATCAACCATGTCCTTCCCCTATTTTCCTCCTGCAGTTTCAATCCCTAATAGGGATTTATGTTCATTTCAACAGTTACTCCTTAGCCAATCTGGGAGGAAAATATACGTTTCAATCCCTAATAGGGATTTATGTTCATTTCAACTATAACATTCTTCATCGGAAATACCTGGCTCATAGATAGTTTCAATCCCTAATAGGGATTTATGTTCATTTCAACAGTCATCATCTTGCTCAAAAGAATAGGCAATGTAAGTTTCAATCCCTAATAGGGATTTATGTTCATTTCAACTGTACTTTTTCTCGATGCCAGTCCAAATCCTCCAGTTTCAATCCCTAATAGGGATTTATGTTCATTTCAACCGCTTGCTTTCCAGACCCTTACTGTATTTAGTTTCCAAGGTACATTTCCGACGCTCGCCTCCTATGATAGCTCTCTGGCACTCAAAAAGCAAGCCCAAATCGCTGAAACCCTTGTCCTATCTGGGCCGACGCGACCTCGAAACTCAAAGTTGCTATAAGGCAGACGGGGTAGATGATACAGCCATTTGAGACTCAGGGGTAATTTTTACCTCTCCCTACCGTCGGATTTTAGTCGAATTGGAGACTAGGGGAATAGGCAAAGAAGATATTAGGTATTCCCTTGAATAATGTACTTAACTGTGGTGAGAGCCTCTAAATTAATCAAACCTCGGCGTACCCCTTTTTGATTAGACATGCCTAAAAATACGGTATTGCCTCTGGTACGATAGCGATAAAATCGGGGACTGGCATTGATATAGAGTGAAGCACTGTTAATTCCTAGGGCAAATTTACGACTTTCGTTATAGGATTGGGTAACTAAACAGTTTGCATGGCCGCTGCTGTGGGTGTTCATCCAGGCGATTGCCCCATCCAAATCTTCGACCAACTTAAACGTCACCACTTTTTCTAAGTATGCCTGGTTCCATTCCTCTGGTTCTGCCGGTTTCAGCTCCTCATATTGAGCCGCTAATTCTGGATCGCCTCGCAACTCAAACCCTTTTTCCTTCAAAGATTTCCATAAAGAAGCGATGGCTGAGGAACTTTGACCTTGTTCAATTAATACTTTCTCAATCGCATTCACTGGATCGGGTTCGCTGGCGTGGGAATCAATAATTACATGACGAACCGTTTCTAAGCTACCGGAATTTCCCCAATATAAATAACAATTCCCCATAGCCGATCGCAAGACGGGTACAGTTGCCTGTCGCACCACCTGTTCCACCAATGACGGCCGACCATAGGGGATAATCAGATTAATATATCGATCTTGGCGAATCACATCTCGAATGGGAGCGCCCTGTTCTGAGGATAACAAGATTAATGAATGTTTCGGTAAACCCACCTCTTCTAGGGCGACTTGTAAGGCTTCAGCGATCGCATAGTTCGTTTGGAACGATTCACTTCCCCCGCGTAAAATCAAGCTATTCCCCGTTTTCAAGCCTAACCCAGCGGCGATCGCCCCTAACTCTGGAAACGCTTCATACACCAAAGCCAACACCCCCAAAGGCATTCGCTGGCAATAGGTTTGTACCTCTTCCACTTGATAGGAGGCATTCATGACCTCTTGTAATGGGTCGGGAAAATCGGATAATCCTTGTAAAATTTGAACGACATTTTGAATGCGTTCTGGAGTTAACTTGAGCCATTCTAAAATCAGATCTGGAACCGCCATCTCGCGAGAGGTTTCTAAATCTAAAGTATTCGCCTCTAACACTCGATCGAGAGAGTCATCCAAAACCTCTGCCATCATCTTCAGAGCGCGATCGCGGAGGGTACTGGACGTATTCGCTAAAATTAAAGAGGCTTCATGGGAAGCACCCACATCCTCTAAAAGGTCATTGGATGAAGTCATGAATCAGTCATCTACATCAATTAAGAAGAGCGTCGATACACCAGCCATCTCATCAGTGCCAGCAACAGGAGCAACATCACGGGAATGAATACCCACACCATGATACTCGACCCTGATGGCGCTAAAAGAAAATATAAGGATAACCATACAATGGGTAAGACTAAAATGACCAACAACCCCACAGGTAAGTAATATTCCTTTAAATCTGAATGAATGGCTATCCATTGCTTCCCTGTCCAGTACCAAGTTTTCTTGTAGGGGGAACTGGTGGACACCTGTTGTAGCACATAGCCATTTTCCTCAACCGCAAAAATTTTCTGACATCGATCGCATCCAAATGCTTCCGTGAGCAAAATCGGCTGCAAACGACCTTGACAACGGCAAGGACAAGGATAATCATGGGCGGTCAAATCAATTTTTTGAGCTTTTTTGGACTGCACAAGTCACCCGTAATCTGAATTTGAGATGAATTGAGGATCTTCTCGATATTCAGCGAGAAGAGAATATTGGCTCTAACCCTGTTTATTGAATCAAAGCTTACTATCCATCTAGTTTAGCTGCAAAAACGAAACCTAATAACTCTTCCTATTAAACTTTATAAGCGGGTAACGCGATTCGAACGCGCGACATTCACCTTGGCAAGGTGACGCTCTACCACTGAGCTATACCCGCATCACTTTCCTAATTTACACAAAGATGTGGCTCTTGTCAAGAGGTCAGCCAAGATTTTTGGCGATCGCTTGTCCTATTCGATTCAAGATCTTTTAAAGAAACTATCCATTATCCCATTACTGCGCAAAGCGCTGTAAGCTATTTGAATCATCAAGAACATCTGTGTGGAGTGCCCGAACTTTGTCTGTAAAATACTTTTTTTTATCAGATGGATGGATTATTGGCCGCGTCTGGGAATTTGGAGGAATTTGGAATGAAGTCGTTTGGCGCAGAAAACCAGACATTGAGCCTCTCAATATGGGAATTGTTGAGCATAACCAAACGTTATGGCTTTATCGAGTAGAAGAGGCTGTACTGATGGTTGAGGTTAAACCCATGGCTGATGCTCCCAGTAACCAAACCATCGGCCAAGTCGTTCTCAAGCGACTGATTGACTCAGAACAGGTCATTGATCGGCTTGGCCAAGCAGAAAGCATTGTCCATCGCTTTTCAGAAGGATAGGGGAGTAGGGGGATAGCAGAACACATTAAAATGGAAAAATGGAGAAGTGTTCCCTATTCCCTGACTGATGTAAGAAATCTATTCAACCGTCCACTAGAGAGTAGGGGCAGCCGGTAGATTACTAATGGCTCGTTGTAGACGAGCGACAGCTAGGTTATAGCCTACAATCGCTTGCACCTGGTTAAACTGGGCTTGAGTGAGGTCAGTTTCCGAATTAATGACATCAGTTTGTGTCCCTACCCCAGCTTGAAAACGGAGTCTAGCCAGTCGTAGGGCTTCTTCTGCT
Organism: Roseofilum reptotaenium CS-1145; assembly: GCF_028330985.1. Taxonomy (NCBI): domain Bacteria; kingdom Bacillati; phylum Cyanobacteriota; class Cyanophyceae; order Desertifilales; family Desertifilaceae; genus Roseofilum; species Roseofilum reptotaenium. Next base: position 59,263 of record NZ_JAQMUE010000054.1, read on the forward strand.
TGGGCTAGACCGACAATAGACGTTTGGATATTGTCAAAACTAGAGACTAATTGGAAATAGGCATCTTCAACTTCTAAGCGGATACGATTACGGTTATCGGCAAATTGTTGTTCAGCAATTTCTATTTCCGCTTCTTCAATATCAGCTTGGGCCCTTGATAGTCCCCCATCGTAGAGGGTCCAGTTGAGTTGCGCTCCTAGAGTATAGCCATCTCCAGTACCTTGGGAGAGCAGAGGGTCATCAAACCATAACTTAAGAGCGTTGTAATTCGCAAATAAACTGACTTGGGGCTTTAAGCCAGCTAACCGAGCATCGCGCTGGGCTTCATTAAGTTCTCGCTCGATTAAACGTTGTTCTAACTCAGCGCGATTTTTATAGGCGAGGATAATACTATCATCGAGGGAAAGTTGCCAACGACCGACGATTTCTACCGGATCGGCAGCAGATACATCCAGGGTTTGGGGAAGATTCAAGATTTGGGCTAGGGTACGCCGAGCCGTTCTTAAACTCGCGATCGCCTCAGTCAGTCGTTGTTGTTCGTTCGCAACTTGCACTTGAGCTTGCAACACAGCAAACCGAGTTCCCACACCTGCCGTTTCTAAAGCCTGGGCATCCCGTAAACTCCGTTCAGCCTGTACGAGAGCCTGTTGACGAATCCGTAATTGTTCAGCCGAAGCTTGCAACTGATAATACTGTTGCGCCACATCGAGGCGGATTTGTTCCTCAATCACTTCGACTTGAAGCGCATTAAATTGAACTTGCTTTTCCGCTGCTTTAATGTTGGCTGAACGTAAGCCAGAAGTCAGCAGGTTATAACGCACTTCTACCGTTCCTGTTAAGGAGTTCGTCGGAGAATCGGGATCGCCCTGGGCTGTGTCCGTATTACGGGCGCTAATTTCGCTATTGGCGCTTTGAGAGCGTTGCAGGCCAGATTGAAAGGTCAAGGTGGGTAAGTTAGCCGCTAAAGCTTGTCTGAGTTGAGCTTGCGATCGCTCTAACTGTAGCTTGCTTTGTTGCAGCTCAATATTATTGCGCCGCGCTAAATCAATCGCCTGTTTCAACGTTAAGGGTTGAGTCCCTTCAATAGCTACTTCTGACGGATCGGTGGGAAATAACAGAGGGTTCGGACTCGGATCGAGATAGAGGGGTGCAAGTTCCGGACTTTGGGCAACATGGGGAGAAACTAAGGTTTCTGGGAGTGGATTTTGGGTTGGATCGGAGCTTAACGCCGTTTGTAGGCGACTCACCCAAGCCTTATCTTCTGCTGAGAGCTGTTGGGAATGCTCGTCAACTAGAAGGTTTAGGGTTTCCTCTAATTGAGAATCAGCTACCGTCTGGCGATCGCGCCAGGTCGCATTATCACCAATTGAGGGAGCTTCTGGGTTGCTCAATACTGAAGCGGGAGAAGGTTCAGATGGCGTTAAGGGAGTTTCCTCTCCTGTGACCTCATCTTCTGTAGATTTTGCTTCTCCCTCTAGGGGAGGTTGTGACGAGACGGGTTGTTCCTTCTCCAGAGAGGTCTGGGGTTCAAAAGATGGTTCAGGTTGACTCGTTTCTAAGAGCAGATCGCTGGCGAAAACCACAGCATTGACGCTAGGATTTATCACGGCGATCGCAGCGCCCGCACTCACACCAATAAATTTCCGCAAAGTTGGCATAGTTCCTCAGTTCAATCCACAATCCCAGATCAAAAATGTCCTGGCTCAAGCAGAGACTCCATAAGCAGGATACTGGGTTACCTAGGAACTTGGCAATCGGTTTTCCCTATTCCCTAGAGATTTGCTGGTAGGATAAACCGACATAAGATTGAATCTCAAGTAAAGATTACAAACTGTGGTGTAAGCGAGTGAACAACATTCCCCCTGTTGATTTAACCCAGCAATACCAAGCGATCGCCTCGGAGGTGGAAGCAGCGGTACTAGAACTTTTGCCTTCGGGTCGCTACATTGGTGGCCCTGTGGTGGAGTCCTTTGAAAAACAGTTGGCCCAAGCTGTGGGTGTAAATTGCTGTGTGGCTTGTAATTCGGGGACGGATGCTTTGTATTTAGCCCTGCGAGCAGTGGGAGTCGGGCCCGGAGATGAGGTGATTACGACCCCGTTTACGTTTATTGCCACAGCCGAAACGATCGCCATGGTGGGGGCTACTCCCGTATTTGTCGATGTAGAGGAGGAGTCGTTTAATCTGGATCTGTCCCAAGTAGAGGCAGCGATTACTGAGAACACTAAGGCCATTATTCCCGTACATTTGTTTGGCCGACCTGTGAATATGACTCGGTTGATGGCGATCGCCAAAACTCATAATCTTAAGGTCATTGAAGATTGTGCCCAAGCTGCTGGCGCAACCTGGGCGGGTTCTCCCGTGGGCAGTTGGGGGGATATCGGCTGTTTTAGCTTTTACCCGACTAAGAATTTAGCCGCTTGCGGGGATGGCGGAGCGCTGACGACTCAGGATTTGGCGATCGCCGATCGGGTGCATCTATTGCGCGATCATGGGCGGCGCAGTGGCTATGTTTATGAGGTGACCGGGGTAAATTCCCGTTTAGATGCAATACAAGCAGCAATCTTAAAAATTAAGCTTAAGTATCTGCCCCAATGGAATCAGCACCGTAGGGAAGTTGCCTATCGTTATCATGAATTATTGGCATCAGTTTCAGGGATTGTACTGCCCCAAGAAATCGAGGGTGGGGAGTCAGTTTGGAATCAATACACGATTCGGATTAAGGACCGACAAGAGCTAGATTCAGACTATCGCAATCGCATTCAATTGCGTTTACGGGAGCAAGGGGTGATCGCATCGGTCTATTATCCTCTGCCTTTACATCTGCAACCGGTTTATCAGGATTTAGGATATCAGCCCCATCAATTGGCGATCTCCGAGCAACTGAGCCAAGAAGTTTTATCTTTGCCCATGTTCCCCGAATTAACGTTAGAACAGCAAAAACGGGTGGTCGATTGCCTAAAAAACATTTTGTAGGGAGAGTTGGCTATGGGGAAGCCTCTGGCATCCTCTTTACATTCCTTAACAAAAACATAAGATAGTTTGAAGTTTTTTGTACTATAGTTAAGAAAAGTGCGATTCGTTCAGCCCAAAAGGAAAGGGATAAAAAAAACCAAAACGTAGGGCTGATAGGGGTCACAAGCCCTTATAACTGAGAAATTGTTCTCAATCGGTGAGAGCGTCTGGACTCCACTTCCTATCCAATAAAGGAAG
>NZ_JAQMUE010000055.1 GCF_028330985.1 Roseofilum reptotaenium CS-1145
ATCTTGTCTATGGAAACTTTCTATGGATTATCTCTTGCCTTGGGCGATCGCCCCGATTATGATTCATGCATCAGTTGAATATTAACGCCTTGAGAAAGTGTTAGCGCACTCTCCCAAGACTTCCCCAACTGTAGACCAAGTGCAATTGGAGCAAAATTATAATGGCACAGGTTTTAGTCCCCGTCTATATAGGCACAGTGTCTGACGCTGACGATGGGCAATACTACAAATATTTTGAAGAGTCCGAAGTACCTGGACTGAACCGGTTTAATATTGGCGATAAAGTCCGATTCTGTGATGACTTCGTATTAGTAAGCCACGAGACTGGGGAACATTTTACGGCAGATGTAGAACACACTCACCTCATTGAAGTGATAGACTACTGTCCTGATAAAAAGGAGTATTCTTATTGGGTAAAGATTGACCCAGTGTTACGTCATTGCGGGGAAGCCTTTAGCTTTTGGTATCACGATTCGGCTCGCCATGAAGATGATTGGTATGGCTGGTTGCATGAAGATGAACTCGCTCCAATTTGCGACGACCAGCCAGAAAAAAAAGGAGCAGATTAGAGTCTAGGAGATTATCAAAGGGGGTCGGCATTAGTGGACACCCTTGGCGGTTTATCTTCGGCAGCCGCAATCTGTTTATAAGAGCAATCAGCGATTTTATTGAAGCAACCCTGTGGGTCATGGAGTGCTGATGGATATATATCTTCTTTGGTTACCCTAGTTGGGTCTCCAGCTTAGATATATACTTTTCCATCACACCTTATGGTTCTCTCTTCATCCATAGGGGATGCTTATGTGATGGTCGTACGACTGTCATGTGACTGATGTATTCATTGAATTCTATGGCGATACTTCTATGGATAAGTTTTCTCTATTTCTATGACCTATTTACCCTGCACTGTTTTGGATGGCGTAGGATGAGTTTGTGTTGAATGTGTGTTGAGTGTAGTCTCTTGAGTGCTAGGCCATGGGTTCGATGCCAGGCACAACAATCGAGAACTTAAAGCGGGACTGACGGGTCTCGAACCCATGGCCTAGCGCTTAGGAGGCGCTCGCTCTATCCAACTGAGCTACAGTCCCAGCCTCCCCATTATACATGATTTTAATTCAGCCGGGAGACTAACCCAAGTCCAGAACCGCCTTTAAGCGCTCAACTACAAACTTACGGTCTAAATACGACAATAAACTGCCTGCTTTTGGCCCCCGTTCTTTGCCTAGGAACGATTGGTAAATTGCAGGAAATGCTAGATTGGGTTTAATCAATAACTCCTTCGTGGTAGAGAAAATTAAGGTTTGTAACTCCTCCGCTTCCCAACTTTCAAGTTTTTCCAGATTCACAACCAACTGGTTTAGATAGGTCTTTTGTTCCTCGGATAATTGACTAGCCCCTTCAGGAATCTCATCCCAATAAATCACTAACTTTTCTTCTTCATCGGCATAATCTTCAAGCCATTTTTTGCCGACAGCAATCCGTTTTCTAATCTCTGCCCAATCCCTATCGGTTAGAGAAGACATTCGTTTTTGAATTTCCGCTTCAATCTCTAAACCAGGAATTTGCAACAAGGAAATTAAGGTACTCAGTTCAAAGGGTTGATAGGGTTCAATTTTACTATCCAACTGGGCATACAAGAGAGACATCAAATCCTTCGGGAGTTCACCCTCTTCTCCAGTACTTTGCCACTCCTGGTATTTAGCAATCAACGTATCATAATCTCGGAATAGGCGAGTCGTAGTTTCATAGTTGGGTGCAAAGTTAATTACAGTTTTGGGGGGAGTTCTTAACATCAAAAACCGCAAGAGTTCAGCCGGCAATAAACCCGCCATATCTCTGGCACTTGAACCGACTCCTTTGGAGGAACTCATTTTTGTCCCATTGACTAAAATAAATTCATAGGGCGAATGGAAAGGTGGTTGTTTTTTCAGTACTTTGCGACAAATTGCATTGGCCACATCACGAGATCCACCTTTTTGGGAATGGTCTTTTCCTGCCAATTCAATGGTGACTCCCAAGATATCCCATTTGGCGACCCATTCCACTTTCCAAGGTAATTTTCCATTCCCATCAAAGGGAGAAACCCAGCCCGAATAACCACATCCTTCTACCCAATCGGTGCTATCTGGTTTGCAGGTATAAAAGACTTGTTCGCCGTTGTAATCGCTGACGACAGTCGTGGCGATTTTACCACAATTTTCACAGACGACTTGGAAGGGATACCAATCATCAGGTCGTTTGGCTTTACTGACTTGTTCATAGGCTTGGCGAATTAAGTCAGCATTGTTTAAAAAGGTGTCAATGTAGGGATTGAGTTGTCCAGTGCGATAGAGATCGCGCAGATAATAAACTTTTGGCTGTACTCCCAAATATTCAAAGACTTGTAGAAACTCGCCCATAAAATATTTGGCGTAGTCGCTGGCTGTTTCTTCTGGGGAGGGGACATTACAGAGAGGATAGCCTAGGTAGGGTTTAAAGTGTTCCTGGTTGAGATACTTTGGAACGGTATCTAAGGCATCATAATCATCGACACCATAAAGGAACTTAACGAGTTTTTGGGCCTGTTTTAAGGCACGATAGATGACATCATGGATAATGACTCCCCGTAGCGATCCGACATGAACACGACCGGATGGAGTTTTCGAGTCATTGACAATTTGTTCGCCCTGTGCATCTTGTGCAATCTTATCGGCCCAAAACATAATGCATTTTTATTTATCCACAATCTTTTTAGTATAATATCAATGATCTAAAAAATCTAGGTTTTGAAGCTCTTTAATCTGCCTCTATGTCTTCCATAACTGAATCTTATCCAGCTTGGAGTCGATCGCTCACTCAACCTGGGACAGAGTTTCCCCCAACACCCCTTGAGATCTTAGAAGGTGCGATACCGCAAGGGTTACGAGGAACACTTTATCGTAATGGCCCTGGACGGTTAGAACGGGGTGGTGTGCGCGTGGGTCATTGGTTTGATGGGGATGGTGCAATTCTGGCGGTTAAGTTTACGGATGAGGGAGCAACTGGGGTTTATCGATATGTGCAAACGGAAGGATATTGTGCAGAGGGTGCGGCGAATCAGTTTTTGTATTCCAATTATGGCAGGACTGCCCCGGGTCCGCTTTGGCAACGTTGGGGAAAGCGACCGAAACATTCAGCGAATACGTCGGTTTTGGCCCTACCTGATAAACTTTTAGCCCTGTGGGAAGGCGATCGCCCCTATCGGTTAGACTTGGAAACGTTAGACACTGAGGGTAAGGATGACCTATCCCAGTTACAACCAGGAATGTCCTATTCTGCCCATCCGAAAGTAGATGCTCAGACGGGGGAAATTTTCAACTTTGGTACAATTCTGGGAGCCAAACCAAAATTATGTTTATATAAGAGCGATCGCACGGGCAAAATTCTCCAAATGGGCGAACATGTTCTCAAGAGTGTGTCCATTATCCATGATTTCGTTCTCGCTGGCCCCTATTTGGTCTTTTTCATTCCCCCCATTAAATTGAAGTTATTCCCGATTTTGCTGGGGACTCAGTGTTTTTCTGATGCTCTGGAATGGCAACCGAATGGAGCCACACAAATTTTAATTTTCGATCGCCAAACCCTCTCTCTGGTGTCCCAACAAGAAGCACCTCCCTGGTTCCAGTGGCACTTTAGCAACGGATTTATGGATGAACAGGGGAACCTGGCGATCGATTTCGCCCGTTATGAGGACTTCCAAACCAATACATTTCTGAAAGAAGTCCCCAGTGGCAAAACTCATACGAAAGCATTAAGTCAATTGTGGCGATCGCATCTTAACCCAAAAACAGGGGAACTCATTGACCATTATCCCTTGATTGAGCAGCATAGCGAATTTCCCATTGTCTCCCCCCTAGAAGTTGGAAAACCGGCACGCTATACCTATCTGTCCATGCATCGTCCAGGAACCCCATTAGGTGAAGATTTACTGAATGTCATTGCTCGTTGGGATAACCAAACCCAAACCTTGGAAATGGGCGATCCAGGTCTCGGATCGTACCCCACAGAACCGCTTTATGTCCCCAGTCCAGAAACAGAAGAGAAGGGTTGGGTGCTAACTGTGATTTATCATTCCTCTAGTCATACCAGCGAAATCTGGATTTATGATGCCCATCACCTCAGTGATTCCCCCGTTTGTCGGTTAGGATTACCCAGCGTTATCCCCATCGGATTTCACGGTACATTTGCGAACGAGCATCAGAAACCCGTTTTCTAGTGGACTCTTTCATCTTATGTGATGCATTAAAAAAAGATGAGGAAGAAGAGAAGTTAGGACAGTTTCCATTGCCTATTGCCTCAAAATAACCAAGCGATTCACGCTCAAAATTCCCGTTGGGCTAAAATAATTGTGGCTAAAGCCAATAACGCTATCGTGTAGACAATACCATATCCTGCATTTGTGGTCAGGGTCACAGCACCCGGTAAAGAGTTCATCCCATACACCGCTAAGTTTTTCACATCCAAGCGAGATAGATCGGGCACAATAATGAATAAGACTTGACTCAGACGGGAAAACAAGGGAGTTTCGACTAAGGCATTCAGTTTCACCATATCGGCGCTTAAGTTACCCATGAAATAAATGCCAAATGTGAGGAAAAGAGCCACTAAGGAACGGGTAAAGACTCCAAATAAAATGGCTGCTGCTGTAATCAAGGATAGCTTTAGAATGAGGAACAGAGCAGAAATAATCAGGGCAGTTAAAGACGCATAACTGGTTTGATTTAAGGTTAAGATTCCCAGATAAATCCCCATCATGCCAACGACTAAGACGCTCAAAACTGCCGAAACGCCTAAAAATTTGCCCACAATTAGTTCAGAGATATTGAGGGGTTTGGCAATCAGTAAATAAATGGTTCGCTGGTCAATTTCTTTGTTAATTAATCCAGTACTGATAAATACCGTTACTGCCACTCCTAGAATCTCCATCAATCCTAAGCCCACATCCAGAAGAATTTTATCTTCTACGGTGGAGGCAACTTCCCGAACTACGGGGATCATAAACACGATTATGATGGCGAATAATCCCCATACATAGAGAATGCGATCGCGGATGGTTTCGGCAAATACATTATTGGCAACAACCCTGAGTCGATTAAAATTCATAGGTCTGTCTAAAAGCAGGATAAATTAGTCGGAGCTGAATGGCGATCGGAGTTTTCCTGGGTCTAATTTTATCACAAATAAGCTGTTATCCATGTTCTGGTTCACCAACTGTGGATTGGCGATCGCCCATTCATCAATCATAAAGTAAAAGTAAATCCAGCAACTGATGAGTAAACTACTCAGAAGAATGATAATATTTCTTTGCAAGCGTTTTTTCCCTTCTGCCGATCCGAGATCGAGGGAGCGGAGTCTGATCGCGTCAGGAAAGAGTTGAGTGAGGGCGATCGATTCCGGATAGCTCACCCACAACACTTTCTGTGAAACCCTATCGAGTGTCCTACTCATAATCAGAGAGAAAATCAACCAGATAATGATGGGTTTGAAATCGATACCCCAACAGTCTAGAGTATATTGACTCAGGAAAATCCATAGGGCATAGAGTACAGTGAGAAACCCAAAGAAAGCGATTGGCTCTTGCAGTTTTTCCAGTTTGAAGATGGGCATTAAAGCCGCAATAGTCCAGAACCCAAAACCGATCATAAACAGGATTTGCCAGAGAGTCGGCGGCTTGGAAAATAGAGTCTTGAACAGTTGAATAAAGTTGCTCATGAATCGGTTAAGGTGTATTCAAACTGAACCGAATAAATTTCATCAGGACTACAAGTAAAATAACGCTATTACTCATCAAATGGGCATTAAATACGGTGCGAGAAATTGCTTTTTCGATAAAGGCTTCACGGGCGGCGATACTAAATCCTCCTTCTCCATATTTTCTTTGTATCCACATCTTGCGAATATTACGCAGAAGAGCTAATCCTTGCCGTTTGACAAACCAGCCAATCAGAAAAGCACCGATAATTGCCAGTAAAATCCAGGATAGACTCGATCGCTCCCACTGGCCAAATAGGACTAAATCAATTACATTTTGGCGAATGGGATTGGGCAATAAGAGTTCTAAATTAAAGAATAAGAACCAACCGATTAGGTTGGCAAGCAAATTCAGTGTAGCGGCATAAAAAATGCTAAAACGGGGATGAAGCTGAAGTTGAGTATGGAGAAAATAGGATTCAATGGCGATCGCCACCCATAAGCAGAGTATCTGTAAGGCGATCGTTCGTAGGGGCAGGATAACTATCACCGGATAATTAATACTTAACAATTAGCAATTAACAATTACTTTAGATTATTAATTGTTAATTGCTAAACTGATCCTAGCTTTTATCGAGTTCCCGGCGCAGTTGCTCCAAGTCATCATCAACTTCTGAAGTCGAGCGACTTGAATCAGGAGTACCTTGGGGCAGAGCCGCTTGATTGGGTGATGCGCCAGTTAGCTGGGCTTTCATGGCAGCCAACTCATCATCGACATCACTTCCTTCTAAGGCTGCAAACTGTTCTTCAATTCCCGTACCACCAATCTCGTAGGCTGCCTGACTTCTGGCTTCCATTTGCAGCACTTTTTCTTCCATCCGATCAAACGCAGCGAGGGAACTACTGGTTCCGATGTTCGAGACGGTATTCTGCAAGTTTTCTTGAGCTTTAGCTGCTTGCATCCGTGCTTTGAGCATGTCTTTCTTGGTTTTCGCCTCAGAAATCTTGCCCTCTAGCTGCATTAAGTTTTTCTTCAGGGTATCTACCTGGGCGGTTTGTTGCTCTAAAGAAACTTTAATGGTGGTGGCGCTGTCACTCTGAGCTTTTTTGCGCTGCAATGCTTCCCGAGCTAGATTTTCGTCGCCCTTCTGTAGAGCCAGTTGTGCCCGTTGCTGCCATTTATTGGCTTCATTTTGGGCTGTGTTATATTGTTGCTGGCTCTTTTTTTGGCTGGCGATCGCACTAGCTACCGCTTGCCGAAGTTGGATCAGATCTTCCTGCATATCAATAATAGACTGCTCGAGTATCTTCTCCGGGTCTTCTGCTTTATTCACAAGATCGTTTATATTAGCTCTCAGAACTCGGCCGATCCGATCGAATAATCCCATAATTCTAATTCTGCTTTCCTGTCAGGGTCTATATACAGATTATAGTGGAGGGGAAAAGGCAATAGGGAGGAGAGGCAATAGGTAATAGGCAATAGGGAAGAGTTGGGTGGCACGCTAACATTTCCCATAATTATTAATTTGGTTAATAACCTACAGTTCATTGAGTCGCGATCGCAACTCCTCTAATTCGCGATCGTACTCGGACTTGCTTCTGGGGGCTTGGCTTTTCAGTTGCGTTTTTATCAGGGTGAGTTCCTCCTCTACGGAAATCTCTGTCCCTGATTCTAAAGCTTGGAATTGCTTCTCTACAGGATCTTTTCCCCATTCGGAACTCAGTTGAGCTTGGGCTTCGAGTTCTTGTACCTTATTTTCCATCCGCTCTAAAGCTGCTGATGTACCTCTAGGATTCAATTGATTCATCACTTGATGCAACTGTTCGGAGGTTTTAGCCGCACGGGCGCGGGCAATATAAAGTTCTTTCTTCGCTTTAGCCTCCGCTATTTTGCCTTCTAGGGTGCGTAAATCATTCCTCATACGATCCACCACATCCCCTTGCTGTTCCAGGTGTTCCTGGAACAGTCGCGCTGTTTCTAGATACGGTTTGCGTCGGTTTAGAGCTTCCCGGGCCAGAGTTTCATCCCCTTTTTCTAGAGAGAGTTGGGCCCGTTTGTGCCAATCTTCGGCACTTACCGTAGCTTGATGATATTGCCGTTCTGTACGTTTTTGCACGGCGATCGCCTGAGCTACCGATTGTCGCAGACGCACCATATCATCTTGCAATTCTAAGATAGCGGTTTCTAGGAGCTTTTCCGGGTCTTGCCGTTGAACGATCCAGTCATTCACTTGGGCACGAACGGCACGAAATAGGCGATCGACAACACTCATAATCCCATCCCCATTTACTCATCATCATAAATTTTGGCAGAAATTCCCTCAATTTTCAGTTCCTCCACGAACGTTTCTGCCATTTCTCGATGATAAAACGACCCCAAGTACACATAAATCCCATCCGCAAAATTGCGTAAATACGCATCGGGAACCAAGGATTGAATTTTCGCCATCATACTCCCATCCTCATAATTAGCCACTACCGAATAGGATTGACCATTCTCGGACTCCGGCAAAGTCGCCACCGGTTCCGGCATCCATTCCTGTTCTGCAGGCATATCTACTGGGATAGGAACAGATCCCGTAAAGCCCTGAAGATAATTTTGAGGAGGGACAGGTTCAGGTACCGGTTCAGCAAATGACGGAACCTCTGGAGGCATGATGGGTGTTGCGGCTTGCAACTGGGGCAACTCGTGAGGATTGGGGGGGACAGTCATCCCAGGCACAACTGGAGGAGCAGGAGGTAAAGGGGCTGAAGGTTCGATCTCTTGTACAGGTGTCCCTTGAGGCGTTGGCGGCAATTCTGATTCTGGTTCCGGTGCAGCGGAAAGAATCGGTAAACTCAACACCCGCAAATTCAGCCCCGATGAGCGGTTAGACTCCGAAGAGGTGGGAGGCTCTACTGGAGTTTTCGCGACTACAGGCGAAGCGACTGGAATCGGGGAAGCCACTGGAGAAGGTTGGGGGGGTTGCTTGGGTTCCAGAACACTCAAACTCTCCAGGGTTAACTGGCCAAATTCTGAAGTTGGGCGAGGGGTAGATTGGGAAACATTAGAAGAATTCGCTGGAGTTGTTGCAGGTTCTGGAGCAGATTCGGGAACAGTGGGATTAGGCTGCCGGAAGGGACTATTGGGGAACAAGTAACGCATCAGCGAAGGGTTAAGAAAAATCACCCCAAATGTAATGCACAGCAGAATCAAGAGCAGAGTGGAACCGATCCCCAGGGGAGTAAGCCAGGGATTAAACGCTGGGGTAGGGACAGGGCTTTCGTCTTCCTCTTCCTCCTCAGCTAAACTTCTGAGCAATTCTTCTGAAGATTCTAGGTAATCCTCTGGGGGACTATCGGCTTCAAACCCTGTATCCGGTTCAGCCAGATTTTGATCGGCAAAAGAGGTAGATAGGGCAGCCCCTAAATCGGTATCCGCTGAGGGGGATAGGGAAGCTGGACGTTCTGGAGGGGTTTCTAGCGTCTCTGGAGAGGGGGGGCGCTTCGGTTGGGGGCGTTCTGGAGGCGGCGGTGAGACTAACTCTAAGGTTTTTCCTCCCTGTCCTTGAGCTGTTGCCGTTAACGCATAGCTTTTCAGAGGTGGAGTATATCCTTGGCGATATCGCCGATATCGGGTTAATTCTTCCTCTAGGCTGACATTCAGACTCGTGAGAGCCGCTTGCAGCGGGAGGGAGATGGCATAGGTCTGGTGGGGTTCGGGTGCTGGTTTTGCCGGAAAACGGTTACTCATCGCCAAGGTCTTGCCGTAGTGATTCGGTGAATCTGCTTATTTGAGCGTTGATTGTATCTTATTTTGATGCGTAATGATAGGGAGACCCTAGAATTTTATTCACAAACATTTAAATTCGAGCCATGTTTCTCTGGATTTTTGGTAATACTGGCTACGTTTTGGCGATCGCTCTAAGGGATAAGTCAAGAGCAAGGAACCTATCCTTCATCCGTATTTTTATTGCCCGGATTATAACGGAGGCGATCCAGATTAATCATCAGTGCAATGGGAGCGGTCTTGTTGATCCCCAATAGTTTATCCCGGAAATAACCCCTTATTCCTGACAGGGATGATAGTGAAAACGGAGAATTCATGTCCAAATTTAAAGCAAACATAAAAAAAGTATAAAGCTATTTTCAATTTGTCTAAGAGATAACTGAAAATAGAATAGAAGCCGATATCCGCCCCCTATTGAGGATCTGCCATGAACAACTCCAATTGTCAAACCTCCGCTTGTCGGTATTGCCGCCACTTTACTCCTGAAGGTCGGCGAGGGGGCAACTGCCAACAACTCAATGTTCCTGTGCGCGGTGGATGGAAAGCTTGTCCCTTAGCTATTCCAGCTTTTGCCCCGTCTTGGGAAGGTTTAGAAGGTTTAGGACTTTGGCAGTATGAACCCTTAACCGCGATCGAAACCCAGTCCAAGCCATTAGAACCCGTTGCCCTCAAAGAGTCACGCCCCAACTTGAGTGTCGTTGAGGATGATTTAGATTTAGATCAAGATCTCGCCTTAGCTTAAGTACACAACCGATCAGATCAACCGTGTTTTAAGATCAAAACTTTAAAAAACGATATACCAATTATCGATTTAAGCCAGAAGCCGGGTTTCTTGAGGAAATCCGGCTTCTCTGTGGGATGGGGGATGATACAGGGCGAAGCGCTGTAAAGTAATAAGTAAGGAATCAAAAGTGGACCGTTACACCATGAGTATCCATCTCACTGCTGACCAAGAAGAATTCATTCAAACCAAGCTGGCCTCTGGGAAATATCAAACCTCTGAAGAAGTCATTTCCACTGCCTTACACCTGCTTGATGAATGGGAAAAAGCCCAAACCCAATGGGTGGAAGAGGTCACCTCCAAAATTGATGCAGCCGTATCTGCGTCTGAACATACACCACCCATTGATGGAGAATCGTTCATTGATGAGATTTTAGAGCGTCTGGGTCGAGCGCGTTAGGAGACGACGATGAACCGCTATACCCTCAATATTTTAGCAACCCAAGATCTCAATGAGATTGCGGAGTATTTTGCGAACTCGAATGTAGACGCAGGAGAAGAATTTTTTTGGAGTTTAATCAGCGATGTAAACAACTGGTTGATTTTCCCTATTCAGGTAAAAGCTATGCAGATTTACGTCTTGGACTCCGAGGCTTATCATTCAAGGGTTATATTATCTTTTATCGAGTTTTGGAGGATGGGGTGGAAATCTTGCGAGTGTTGAGCGGTCGTCGGAATCTTCCTCAATTCTTTCAGGAATCTGAATAAGCTTATAGTCAGTAAAATAACAAATATCCCCCATTCCCCCATCTCCCCATCCCCCATGCTCCGCTTCCTCAACTGTCTCAAACGGCTCTTCAACCGGTGGTTCGGCAAAAAACGCCAACCCCGAAAAACCGCCGCGCCACCGCCTGCTCCTGCGCCGGATAATGCCGAATGCGAAGCCGTATTCATGGAACTGTTGGAGGGAGTTGACCAAGGATGGACAAGGGGCAAGGGTCAAAGCTTCTTGTTTCGTAAAAATATCTCCAAGGACACCCTCATCGCCTGGTTACGGGACTTTGCCCAGCGCGTACGGCAGAACCCAGAACAGCACCGGGAACTGGGGAGACGGTTGCAGAAACTGGGGAACCTTGCATGGAGGGAACTCTCGCCAGTCGCGGCACGTTTGGCGCAGGAGTTGGTGGTAGTGGAGAAACCGAGAGAGGAAGGGACAGATACGGAGGTTGACGGGGATGGGTTGGTAACAGATGAGGAAGAGGCGAAAGACACCATAACAGACTTCATACTGTCGATATTAACAAGACAATACAAGCAAGGTGATTTATTGGGAGCTATCACTTCCGTTGATAAGTGCCTAGAGATTAAATCCGATGATCACAAACTTTGGACAATAAAAGGTAGCTTATTGTCAGAGTTGGGTAGATACGAAGAAGCAATCGACTCCTTCAACCGGGCAGTTACAATTGAAATGAATTACCCTAGTGCTTGGTACCACAAGGGGCTGGCGCTGTATCACTTAGGCAGAAATGAAGAGGCGCTGATCAACTACGACCAGGCACTGAAGATTAACTCGGATTACTATGAAGCTTGGAACAACCGGGGCAATGTGCTACGTGAGTTAGGGGAATATGAAGAAGTTATCGCCTCCTTCGACAGGGCACTGGAGATCAAAGGGGACATATATGAAGCTTGGTTAAACCGAGGACAATGTGTTGGAAAACTACATTCCGCTCCTCTGCCATCTTCTGCCCTCACCCGCCAATATCCCCAACTCAACCAACGGGGTTTTGAAGGGGCACTTGCCAGCTACCAGCTAGGCTTAACCTTCTGTACCCAAGACCAACACCCCCAAGGTTGGGGACTGTTACACTATGAAATTGGTCGCACCTACTATTACCGAGGACGCAAAAGCCTCTACACTCGCGACGCAGGACGCTCTGACTTCCGCGAAGCTCTCAAGCACTACAACCAAGCCCTGCAAACCCTCACCAGAGAAGCCTATCCTCAAGATCATCTCGAACTCATCCAATATCTAATCCGTGTCCACAACGCCCTCCACAACGAAGATGAACGCAAAAAATGGCGCAATGAAGGCTTAGAGGTTTGGAGCCAACTGCTCAACGACCCCCATAAATCTTCCCAACAAAAACGCCAACTCGCCATCCAATTTATCCGCTTCGCCCGGATGCGCGTCGATGTCCTCCTCGAAGACAACCTACTCCTAGAAGCCTTCCGCGCTGCCGAAGAACAAAAAAACCTCTATCTCACCTGGATCTTAGACCGTCAAAACCAACATATCCTCAGTCCCACCACCCGCGACATCTAACAGAACCTCCTCAACCCCACCACTGCCCTCATTTATTGGCATCTCAGCGACCTCACCCTCACCACGTTCCTCCTCCTCCCCGGTGAACCTGAACCCATCCCCTTCACCAGCAAAACTGAACCCCTAAAACGCTGGCTCCACAACTGGGACACCACCTACGAGGAACACCACAAAACCAAAACCACCACCGAAAGCCACTGGCGCAAAACCCTCCCCCAACAACTCAAAGAACTCAAAGAACTGCTCGATATTGAAACAATTCTCTCTCATCTCCCAACCGTAGGGGCGAAAAATTTTTCGCCCCCACAAACCGATATCCAAAATCTAATCCTCATTCCCCACCTCGACTTACACCGTCTCCCCCTGCACGCTCTCTTCCCCGAAACCTTCACCCTCACCACTCTCCCCAGCGCCCAAGTCGGCATCCAAAACACACCTTCTCCCACCAGAGAGGGCACAACTCTCCTCAATATCCAAAATCCCGATAGCATCAGTGAAGACAGCACCCCCTTACCTCCCCTTCCCGATGCCGATGTCGAATCAGCATACATTGCTCGCTGCGTCTCCCATGCTCTCACGTTGCCCAACACCCAAGCCACCCACGAAGCCGTCACCCAGCACCTGAAAACCGCCAACGCTACCCTCTTCCACTTTACCGGCCACGCTTCCTACAACGACAAACACCCCCAACGCTCCGCCCTCTACCTGAGCCAACAGGAACGCCTCACCGTGCAAACCCTCAGCCAACTCAACCTGAGCACCTATGAACTCGCCTGTCTTTCCGCCTGCGAAACCGGAACCACTGGTAGAGAAGCCTTCGAGAATGATTATGTGGGCATCAGTAGCGCCTTCCTCGCTCAAGGAGTCTCCCATGTTATTGCTACCCTCTGGACTGTAGAATCAGAAGCGAGCGCTCTATTCATGATGCGCTTTTACGAACAGCGCCAGCACCATCCCCATTTATCCGATATTGTCCTGTTTAATCAGATTCAACGTTGGTTTAAACAAGTTGCCTATGGCGAGTTATGGCAATGGTACGAAGCCATTCTCGCGGGTCTAGAATCTGATGAAAGCACGATTCAACCGATGTTAGTGGGAACATTGTTAAGTCGAGGGAAAAAATCGCCAGAAGATTCTCCCTATTCCCATCCCTATTATTGGGCAGCATTTACCATTTCTGGAACGTAGTGCCTTGACTATGCTAAAATGGTGGAATGAATTTGTTTTGTAGTCAGGGCTTTAGCCCTATCCAACTAGGCTTTTAAGCACTAAAGTGCTTACTACAAACAAAGCCCTATTTTAGGTAGGTCAGCCCACTAAGAATTAACTACATTTTACTGGATAGACTTATATCAATCATTTAAAGCAAAAATGAACTTCAACGCCCTATCTATTTCGCTCATTATTGATTGCTCCAGTTCTCCTCGAACAGCAACCAAACGGGAACGATAATCAACCGGATGAGTTTTTAAACAATCAGCAATAGATTTTTGGGTTAAACCATTCTCAGTTGAAGGATCAATTTCTATATTGGTTTTGATTCTGGCTTTTTTCTCACTCCAACCTGTAATCGGAACCACTTGAATAACTGGGACACGAGCATTGTAAAGATTATTGGTCACGACAACACAAGGCCGTATTTTTCCAGTTTCTGAACCTTGAGTTGGATCGAGGTTCAGATCTAAAATTAAGCCACGTGTGATATCTCTCATGTGTTACTCTGGCCAATCACTTAACGCAGCTTCTGTCAATTCTTGGGTTTCCTGGCAGGTTTGATAAACTTCAGCATATAACCGTGCCGACTCTTCTAAATCGAGCGATTCGGACTCTAGTTCCTGACGCAAACGCTCGATCGCTCTACGCACCAATGCATCTTGGTCAGAAAATCCATAATCCCGATATTTCTGCAAAAATTGTGCGTGGGGTTCTTCCACCTCAATTCGTACTTGAACCATAAGCCAGTAAGAATGCTAACTCTGTTATTTTAATCTAAAACGCTAATATTAAGTAAAGGGTGGTGCGTTACTACGAATCAACTAGCACAGAGCGCTATAATACGAAAATGTTTCCCCCGAACCGTCATGAATGATAGTCAACGCATCACCGCGATCGCTGTAATTGTGGCATTGGCTAACCAAAAAGCGCCCCTATCTCCAGCGCTACAAACTGAACTGAAAAATATCCTTAACATTCAGCCATTAAATTTTGGCACTCTGCATAACTTTGGCACTCAAGTTCCTCTCAAATCTATCTATTTCCAAGCACGTCAACGCTTGCAAACTAAAGCCAGTCAAAGGACAAAAGGAGATTTGCCCATTCCAGGAGAAGCGGATGATTCTGATACTTCGTTGCTGATTAATTATATTACCCAGCTAGATGAGAAAAAGAATACCGAATTAGAGGAAGTTTTGCAAAATATCGCCCAATCTGAAGATATACGTGCTGCCGCCAGAGCGACCTTGACGATGACTGGCTTTCCCGGTAATCTATGGTCATGGATAAAACGCAACTGATTTACCCGAATCTAAATTCATTTCTCTATGACTTACGCTATGGATTAGGGAGCGATAAAGAGCAACTTCAGGAAAATCGCTTAGGTTTTTGGCGCAAAGTTGATCCGCAGTTAGATGTAGAAGAACGGGTTAGTCAGGAAAAGGAATATGAAAACAAAGATTTCGCTTGGTTAAAATTCCTGCAATTTGAGTTGCCTCTCGATGGTTTTTCTGCACCCGCACAACTCCGGGATAGCTATGGTTTGTTGGTAAATTATTCGATAGATAAACAAGATAATAGGTCTGATTATTCGCCTCAAGATTACGATCAATTGCCTAATCTCAAGAATAGAATCCTAAAACACCTTGCCCATGGGCAAGATATCAGTCAATCGCAAAACTGCTACGGCACACTTGGCCAATCTTGGCTATTGTGGGCGCAAGTTTCCACAGATACAGATACAAAATCGGTGGCTGAAGCTTGCTGGGAAAAGTTGCGTCCAGATGACAACTGGGCGGCTAAACCCTGTTATTTGGGACATTGGAACGGTGCAGATATTTATGAGGTGCTGAGATTTCCGCAAAATTGGCAACAAAGTTGGCAAAAATTCCAGCAACACTATTATCATCTGGTGCTGGTTTTATTTCATCCCTCTGGCTCAATCGAAGCCCATCAGAACGTAATGCAAGTCCATTATGAAACGTTTCTCAAGTTGTTTTGTTTCCACAATAAAATGATATGGTCGTATTGGCGACATCAAGGGCAAGTCAAAATATTGCATGATGAATATGGCGAGCTAAAAAGTTTGATGAAAAATGTGCAAGATGGAAATCGGGAAACTCTAAAAGCGATGCGAGAAAACTTAAAGAAAAGCTTGCAGTTTTCCTCGACTTATGCTATAGGATTAAAAGATATCCAAGACCAAAAACATACGATAACCGTAAATGCCCATAACCATGGGAAAATCTGGCAAGAATTTGGGCTGAATTCATCACCACAAGTTCGGGAATGGATAGAGGAAACCTATCTGAAACAAATTGAAGCGGACTATGACAGTTTAGCGCCAGTTCTACCGATGACGGAGAATTTGATGCGATCGCTAGAAGGTATGATTAACCTAGAGCAAACCGAGAGCGATCGCGAACTCAATGATAGGCTTCAAGCACTCCAAGTTTTTGGTGCAGCTCTAGCCGTTGCCAGCATTACCGCTACTCTAGTCTCGACTCAAGCAAAAGAGCCAACACGATCGTCCGTTCCACCGCCACCAGGCTGGCCCTTCTGGTACATTATCCTATGGACTGTAGGGATGGGATGTTTAGCAATGATTGGGGTAGTTTGGGGGTTAAAAAAGGATCGGAAGAAATAGCGATCGCCCCCTCACACGCTCCCCAAAAATCATTCTCACCCTATAGACAAACACTGCCAGATACTCTATAGTGGTATATTGTCGCCAAAAATAAGGTTGCTCACTTTTCGTGAGACCTTCTAACGGAGACCCCAGTCGCCATAAGGAAACTGAGCCTTAGCGTGCTTAAGTCCAGGTGCTATAGATAAGGGTAACCAGTAATTCAAAACTTGGTTGTCTAAAGTGTTAAGGCCAATCCCCTTAATACGAATCTAAATAATTCAGCCAACTGCCTGAGTCTTGCTGTTGAAGTGAGGCCGGCATTTGTCTGAGTAACACTTAGGGAAAATTATAGATCCGGCCCATCCAATTAGGATGTGGCTTAATCGTTGTCTGTAAACAAAAAGGAGACTACCCAACCTGTGTCTGTAGGTATTCTCGGAACCAAACTCGGCATGACCCAAATCTTCGACATGGAAGAAGGAATCGCCATTCCGGTCACCGTTGTCCAAGCTGGGCCATGCACCGTAACCCAAATCAAAACCCCAGAAACCGATGGTTATAGTGCCATCCAACTGGGCTATGATGCTGTACCGAAAAAGCGGCTCAACCGTCCAGAAGTTGGGCACTTAGAAAAATCGGGCGCTGTGGCAGGGGAAACTGGACTGCGGCATCTGCGAGAATATCGCAGCGATACCGTCAGCAGCTATGAACTCGGTCAAGAACTCAAAGCTGACTTCTTTACAGAAGGTCAACTGGTTGATGTCGTTGGTAAAAGTATCGGTCGCGGGTTCGCCGGTTACCAAAAGCGCCATAACTTCCGCCGGGGGCCCATGTCCCACGGTTCAAAAAACCACCGCCTTCCTGGATCAACCGGAGCCGGAACCACCCCTGGACGAATTTATCCAGGGAAGAAAATGGCAGGACGTAAAGGCAATGCCCAAATCACGATCCGCAAACTGCAAGTCGTGCGGGTAGATGCCGATCGCAACCTACTGCTGATTAAAGGTTCAGTTCCTGGCAAACCCGGAACGCTCCTGAGTATCGCTCCAACCAATAAAGTGGGCGGCTGATCCATAAAGAAAGAGAGCCACTCTATCTAAGGGATCAAAGCAAGTAGAAAAGGAAAGATCGAAACTATGGTTAGTTGCGTAAGGAAAGACTGGCAAGGGTCAGAGGTGGGCGAAGCCAGCCTTGAACTCAAGGTCGCCAAAGAAGAAACGAGCGCTCACATTGTCCACCGGGCCCTCGTGCGTCAACTCAATAATGCCCGCCAAGGAACCGCTTGCAGCAAGACCCGCGCCGAAGTTAGAGGGGGCGGACGCAAGCCTTGGCGGCAAAAAGGAACCGGTCGCGCTCGTGCAGGTTCTATTCGTTCTCCCCTGTGGCGAGGGGGTGGGGTGATCTTCGGGCCCAAGCCCAGAAGTTATGAAACCAAGATGAACCGTAAAGAGCGGCGCTTGGCCTTAACTACTGCCTTAATGGGCAGAACCGATGACCTGATTGTAGTCGAAGAAATTGGCGACAACCTGGCTCGGCCCAAAACCCAAGAACTCCTAGGGGCGATTGGCCGTTGGGGAGCAGCAGAGACCGACAAAGTGCTACTTATCATCCCCGAACGCCATGAAAACCTCTATTTGTCTGCTCGCAATGTCCCCAGACTGCGATTAATTCTTGCCGAGCAACTTAATGTCTACGACATCCTGAATGCAGACAAAATCATAGCCACCGGTTCCGCTCTCGAAAAAATCCAGGAGGTCTATGGTGAGTAATTCTACTATTTCAGGCAATCGCGCCCTACCTGACCTGATCCGCCGCCCGATCGTCACCGAAAAAGGAACTCGACTCTTAGAAGACAACAAATATGTCTTTGAAGTCCTTCCCCAGGCCACCAAGCCAGAAATTAAGGCGGCGATCGAAAGCCTATTTGAGGTCAAAGTGACCAAGGTAAACACCTATCGCGCCCCCCGTAAAAAACGGCGTGTAGGTCGCTTCACGGGATATAAAGCTCAATACAAACGAGCTGTAGTTACCCTATCCCCCGGCGACCAGATCATCTTGTTCCCAGAAGTGTAATTGATGAACTGTTATGGGCATTCGATCCTACAAACCCTATACCTCAAGTACCCGGCAGCAGAGTGTCTCTGATTTTGCGGAGATCACTAAAGATCGGCCAGAGAAATCCCTGATCAAAAAAAATCACCGGGTCAAAGGCCGGAATAACCGAGGGGTTATTACCTGTCGCCATCGGGGGGGCGGTCATAAGCGGCGCTATCGTCTGGTTGATTTCCGGCGGAATAAATTCAACGTTCCCGCCAAAGTTGCGGCGATCGAGTACGATCCCAACCGCAACGCTCGCCTAGCCCTGTTGTTTTACACCGATGGTGAAAAACGGTACATCCTCCATCCTAGAGGATTAGCCGTAGGCACAACTGTGATTTCCGGTGAAAACGTTCCCATTGAAGTCGGCAACTGTATGCCCTTGGGTAACATGCCCTTGGGAACCAGCGTTCATAACATTGAACTCGTCTCCGGACGGGGTGGGCAAATTGTGCGTGCGGCTGGAGCTACGGCGCAAGTTGTCGCCAAAGAAGGGGACTATGTAACCCTGCGTTTACCCTCTACAGAAGTGCGGTTGGTGCGCAAAGAATGCTACGCCACCATTGGCCAAGTGGGCAACGTAGAAGCTCGTAATATCACCCTAGGAAAAGCTGGACGGACTCGGAGGAAAGGTCGTCGGCCTCAAGTGCGAGGTAGCGTCATGAACCCCGTGGATCACCCCCATGGTGGTGGTGAAGGACGGGCTCCCGTCGGTCGCAGTGGCCCTGTAACCCCTTGGGGTAAACCAGCCTTGGGTGCAAAAACACGGAAGAAACATAAATCTAGCGATCGCTTGATTGTACGTCGTCGTCGTCGGACTTCCAAGCGCGGTCGCGGAGGTCGTCAAGCCTAATCAATTAAAAATTAAAAATTAAAAATTAAAAAATGACTGTTTTTAGTTTTGGTTTTTAATGTTTTGATTGACTCCCCTGATTACATAACCTTGAAAGTCTTATGGCTCGTTCCTTAAAAAAAGGCCCCTTTGTTGCCGACCATCTGTTAACCAAAATTGAAAAACTCAATGATAGAGGCGAAAAACAAGTGATTAAAACTTGGTCTCGCCCCTCCACCATTGTGCCTCAGATGATTGGCCATACCATTGCTGTTCATAATGGCCGCCAGCATGTTCCCGTGTTTATCACAGAACAGATGGTCGGACATAAATTAGGAGAATTTGCTCCCACTCGAACCTATCGAGGCCATGCAAAGAGCGACAAAAAAGCTCGCCGATAATTAATATTCCCCCTAGGGATAATCGGTTTCCCCCTTATTGACTCAGGATGAAAGAAAAACGATGGCAATCGATACTTCTGTAGAAACTCGTGCGATCGCACGGTACATCCGTATGTCCCCCCATAAAGTCCGTCGAGTATTAGACCAAATTCGGGGAAAAACCTATCGGGATGCACTGATCGTACTCGAATTCATGCCCTACCGTGCCTGTCAACCCGTCTTAAAAGTGTTGCGATCGGCAGTCGCGAATGCGGAACATAACCAGGGACTCGACCCTAGAAGCCTAGTGATTAGCAAAGCCTTTGCTGACGCTGGCCCAGCCCTCAAGCGCTTTCGCCCTCGGGCCCAAGGACGGGCTTATCAAATTCGTAAACCCACCTGTCATATTACAGTAGCTGTTGCCCCAGAAGCGGCCAGCAGTTAGCTCAACCGTTGATTGATTGAGAGGATTACTCTGTGGGACAAAAAATACACCCAACTGGGTTTCGGCTAGGAATCACTCAAGAACACCGTTCTCGCTGGTTCGCGGATTCCAGACATTACCCAGGAATCTTACAAGAAGACTTTAAGATTCGTAAATATGTAGAAAAACAACTCAATAATGCCGGGATTTCCCAAGTCCGCATTGAGCGCAAAGCCGATCAGATCGACCTAGAAATCCATACCGCCCGTCCGGGTGTCGTCGTCGGTCGAGGGGGTCAAGGTATTGAGTCTCTACGCACTAACCTGCAAAAAGAAATTGGCGATAGCAATCGTCAAATTCGGATTAACGTCGTCGAAGTTACCCGTGTCGATGCTGATGCCGGTCTCCTGGCTGAATATATCGCCCAACAACTCGAACGTCGGGTATCCTTCCGCCGGGTTGTGCGCCAAGCCATCCAACGGGCCCAACGGGCAGGGGTTCAAGGGATCAAAATCCAAGTTAGTGGCCGTCTGAATGGAGCAGAAATTGCTCGGACAGAATGGACCAGAGAAGGACGAGTACCCCTGCATACCCTTCGGGCTGACATTGACTACGCTTACCGCACCGCTCAAACCATTTACGGGATCTTGGGCATTAAACTTTGGGTCTTCAAAGGAGAAATTATCCCTGGGCAAGAAGAAACTCCCCCACCTGGGCCCACCCCCAACCGTCGTCGAGGAAATCGCCGTCGCCCCCAATTTGAAGACCGATCCAACGAGAACTAATCGTTATTGGTGACCCATTATTGAATTGAGTTCTGGTCATGTTAAGTCCAAGAAGAACAAAATTTCGCAAACAACACCGAGGTCGAATGCAAGGGTTGGCTTCCCGTGGGAACGTCATTAATTTTGGAGACTTTGGTCTTCAAGCCCTAGAACCTCATTGGATTACCTCCCGCCAAATTGAATCGGGTCGTCGAGCGATGACTCGGTATATCAAGCGGGGCGGGAAAATTTGGATTCGCATTTTCCCCGACAAACCGGTAACCATGCGCCCAGCCGAAACCCGGATGGGTTCCGGGAAAGGAAACCCAGAATATTGGGTAGCCGTAGTCAAACCCGGACGGATTATTTATGAAATTGCGGGTGTGCCAGAAGACATTGCCCGTGAAGCCATGCGTCTGGCTTCCCATAAATTTCCGATCAAGACTAAATTTTTGGTGCGTGATTCCCAAGGTTAGAGAAGATGCCATTACCTAAGATTGACGAGGTGAGAAACCTTACCGATGAGGAACTGGGCGAGCAGATTGTAGCCATTAAACGTGAATTATTTCAGTTGCGGCTCAAGCAAGCCACCGGCCAGGGAGAAATCAAACCTCATCAGTTCAAACACCTCAAACACCGCCAGTCGCAGCTCTTGATGGTTGAAAGGCAGAGGCAGTTGGCTCAAACCCAATCGCAAGACACGACGACACCTGTAGAGGACACAGAGGAGTCATAATCTATGCCTGTCAAAGAACGAGTGGGTACTGTAATTAGCAATAAAATGCAGAAGACCGTGGTGGTAGCGATTGAAAACCGCAGCGCCCACCCCAAATACGGTAAAACCGTAGTCAAAACCAAGCATTACAAAGCCCACGACGAAGACAACCAATGTAAAGAAGGCGATCGCGTCTTAATTAAAGAGTCTCGTCCCCTGAGTCGAACCAAACGTTGGACTGTCAGTGAGATCCTAGAATCTCGTTAGTGACTGTTTATGCAGAGCGTTGATTCCCTTTTTGATCCAGGAATAAACCTATGATTCAACAAGAATCCTATCTCAATGTAGCCGATAACAGTGGCGCTCGTAAGATCATGTGTATTCGGGTTCTCGGTGGCAACCGAACCTATGGTTGCATTGGCGACGAAATTGTTGCTGTCGTCAAAGATGTCAACCCCAATATGGCGATCAAAAAATCCGATGTGGTTCGCGCTGTAATTGTGAGAACTAAAAAAGGATTGCGCCGCGACAGTGGCATGAGTATTCGCTTTGATGATAATGCTGCCGTCATTATTAACAAAGATGGCAACCCCAGGGGAACCCGTGTATTCGGCCCAGTGGCTCGTGAATTGCGAGATAAGAATTACACGAAAATCGTATCCCTAGCACCGGAGGTTCTGTAATGGCTAAAGCCGTAAAACAGAAATCACTTGCGACAAAAATGCATGTCAAAAAAGGCGATACCGTGCAAGTGATTGCGGGCAAGGATAAGGGAAAAGTTGGAGAAGTGCTTGAGGCGCTGCCCAAACTCAGTAAAGTCGTGGTTCAAAACGTGAATATTAGAACCAAACACGTTAAACCCAGACAAGAAGGAGAATCGGGACAAATCAAGACCTTTGAAGCTCCCATCCATAGCTCGAATGTAATGCTCTATTCCACCAAAGAAAAAGTAGCCTCTCGTGTCTCCTATACCGTTAATGAAGACGGAAAGAAGGTACGGATGCTCAAAAAAACTGGGGAAATCATTGATTAAGTTGGCAGGAAATCGCTATGGTACAACCCCTTAAAACCCGATATCAAGAAAAAATTGTTCCCAAACTGATGGAGCAATTTGGGTACACGAATATTCATCAAGTACCCAAAATCGAAAAAGTAACCATTAACCGAGGACTTGGAGAAGCATCTCAAAATGCCAAATCTCTAGAAGCCTCCCAAAAGGAATTGGCGATCATTACTGGACAAAAACCGGTAGTGACTCGTGCGAAAAAGGCGATCGCTGGATTCAAAATTCGGAAAGGAATGCCCATTGGCATCATGGTCACCCTACGCAGTGATCGCATGTATGCGTTCCTAGACCGATTAATGAACTTGGCTCTGCCCCGTATTCGGGACTTTCGAGGCGTTAGCCCCAAGAGTTTCGATGGACGCGGGAACTATAATCTCGGTCTGCGGGAGCAGCTCATTTTCCCCGAAATAGAATATGACAAAATTGACCAAATTCGAGGGATGGATGTTGCTATTACTACAACCGCTCAATCCGATGAAGAAGGACGCGCCTTACTGCGGGAAATGGGAATGCCTTTCCGGGAAAACTAAAGGAGTTTTATCGAGAGAGTAAACGATGGCCGTAAACGACACGATCGCGGATATGCTCACGCGCCTTCGCAATGCGAACTTAGCGCGGCATCAAACCACTCAAGTTCCATCCACTAAACTCACCCGGAGTATTGCCCAAGTCTTAAAAGATGAAGGCTTTATTTCCGATTTTGAGAATGTGGGGGAAGGAGTCAAAACCCAGCTCCGGATTGCCCTCAAATATAAAGGCAAAAACCGAAGCCCAATTATCAGCAAACTCGAACGGGTCAGTCGTCCCGGTCTGAGGGTTTATAAAAATCGCAAGGAACTCCCCCGCGTTTTAGGTGGGATTGGAATTGCCATTATTTCGACCTCCCATGGCATTATGACTGACCGTGAAGCCCGTCGCCAAGGTATTGGTGGTGAAGTGCTTTGCTATGTTTGGTAGCTTTGAATTGACGATTGCTCCAGAGCAAGCATCAATGATTAGACCCATGAACAAGGACAACAAGTAAAAGATTATGTCTCGAATTGGTAAACGTCCTATTAATATTCCTGACAAAGTAACGGTTACCCTTAATGGTCAACAAGTCTCTGTCAAAGGGCCAAAAGGACAGCTAGAGCGCATCTTGCCTTCAGAAGTCACGATTGAACAAGACAACAATACCTTAATTGTGAAACGGCGCAATGACTCCCGTAAATGTCGGGCGGCTCATGGTTTATGCCGTACCCTCGTCTTCAATATGGTGGAAGGGGTATCCAAGGGCTTTGAAAAACGCCTGGAACTGCAAGGGGTAGGCTATCGGGCCCAAGCCAAGGGCAAAGCCTTAACCTTAAATGTGGGATATAGCAAACCCGTAGATGTTGACCCTCCAGACGGGATCAATTTTGCTGTGGTCGATAATACCGGCAAAGCAGTTAATCAAGGCACTTTTGTGGTGATTAGCGGCATCGATAAAGAAGTGGTGGGCAATACTGCCGCCAAAATTCGCGATGTTCGTCCTCCCGAAGTCTATAAGGGTAAAGGCATTCGCTATCAGGGCGAAATCGTCAGACGTAAAGCGGGTAAGGCAGGTAAGAAATAACCATGAAACGAACCAGACAAGAATTTCGGCAGCGTAGACACAATCGCATTCGCAAGTCAGTCAGCGGAACGACTGAGCGTCCCCGGTTAGCGGTGTTTCGCTCCAATCAGCATATCTATGCTCAGGTCATTGATGATACCCAACATCATACCCTGGCGGCAGCTTCCACAATGGAATCAGAAATCAAATCTGCATTGAATGCTGCGGGTAGGACTTGTGAAGCGTCTGCCCAAGTGGGTAAGGCGATCGCCGAACGAGCCATCAATAAAGGGGTTTCCAAAGTGGTGTTCGACCGAGGTGGAAATTTGTACCATGGCCGCGTTAAAGCCTTAGCCGATGCGGCCCGTGAAGCTGGATTAGACTTTTAGCATAAACCCACAAAAACCATGGAAGAAAAAGAAAAGAAAGGCAAATCTCGCAAAGCCAACCGCAATCGGGAAAAAGAAAGTGAATGGCAAGAGCGGGTGGTGCAAATCCGCCGGGTGACCAAGGTGGTCAAAGGGGGTAAAAAATTAAGCTTCCGGGCGATCGTTGTTGTCGGCAATGAGCGCGGGCAAGTCGGTGTAGGTGTGGGTAAAGCTAGCGATGTCATCGGAGCGGTGAAAAAAGGAGTCGCTGATGCCAAAAAACACCTGATTACCGTACCCCTAACCAAATCGAACTCCTTACCCCATCCGTCCACCGGAGAAGCCACCGGCGCTAGAGTAATGATGCGTCCAGCCGCTCCCGGTACTGGGGTAATTGCTGGGGGTTCAGTGCGTACCGTACTAGAACTGGCAGGAGTTCAGAATGCTCTAGCCAAACAACTCGGTTCCAATAACCCCCTCAATAATGCAAGGGCAGCCGTTGATGCCTTGTCTAGCCTCCGTACCTTTGCGGACGTAGCCCAAGAACGGGGCATTGAGATCGAAAAACTTTATGTCTAGCGCCCAAGAAGGGACTAACCAGAGAGTAAACCGGTAAGCGCAAGGATAAATACCATGAGATTAGAAGATGTTGCACCTCAAAAAGGTTCCCGTAAACGCCGCCGTCGCGTCGGTCGGGGAATCTCGGCAGGTCAGGGTGCCAGTTGCGGCTTTGGAATGCGGGGACAAAAGTCTCGTTCCGGTCGTGGAACTCGTCCTGGGTTTGAAGGGGGACAAATGCCCCTGTATCGCCGTGTACCCAAACTGAAGCACTTTACAGTTATTAACAAACAACAGTACACTACGGTTAACATTCGTCAACTGGCTTCTCTCCCAGCTAATACTGAAGTGACTTTAGACTCATTGATGGACGCAGGAATTGTGACCACCAATGACGGCCCCTTGAAAATCTTGGGAGATGGAGAAATTAGCGTAGCTCTGCAAGTGAAAGCAGCTCAATTTACTGCTAATGCTCGCACTAAACTCGAAGGCGCTGGAGGGAGTTGCCAGGTTTTAGAATAAAGCGCTTTTCGCTTCGCGGACATGCGCTAGGCAAAAGGCAAGAAGCAAAAGCAAAAAGCTTCATCGCCTAAGACCATTAAGTTGGAAATTGCCCATGTTCACCCACCTATTTACCGTCGTCATCGAGGTATCCCTTAATGACCGTTAGTCGAGACAAAACCCCAAGCGCTCAAGAAACGTTTATCCAGATGGCTCAAGCAGCCGGCCTTAGAGGTCGGTTGCTCGTTACTCTGGGCTTATTAATTTTGGCTAGATTAGGGGTTTATATCCCCGTCATTGGCATTGACCGACAACAATTTAGCCGCAATATTGAAGGCAGTCCAGTTATTGGATTATTAGACCTATTTTCTGGTGGTGGGATTTCTCAACTGGGTGTTTTTGCCCTGGGTATCCTTCCCTTTATTAATGCCTCCATCATTATCCAATTACTCACTGCTGCTCTGCCCTCATTGGAAGATTTACAGAAAAATGAGGGAGAAGCCGGACGGCGTAAACTCTCCCAAATTACCCGCTATGTTGCTCTAGGATGGTGCATCCTTCAGAGTGTGGGGATTGGGTTATGGTTAAATAGCGCTCCTGGAGTGGCCTTAAATCCAGGGCCAACTTTTGTGATCCAAACCATTTTAGCCTTAAGTGCTGGCTCCATGTTAGTCATGTGGTTTGGAGAAGTGATTACTGAGCGAGGTATCGGCAACGGTGCGTCGTTACTGATTTTTGTCAATATTGTTTCTACGTTACCCAGATCCATTGGCCAAACCATCGAGTTAGCTTCTAGTGGAGATAGCAGCATTGTTGGACGCACCGTGATTTTGGTTATGGTCTTCCTAGTGATGATTGTCGGTATTGTGTTTGTTCAGGAAGGAACACGCCGAATTCCCATTATTTCCGCTCGCCGTCAAGTGGGTCGAAAACTGTATTTGGAAAAAAGCAGCTATCTTCCCTTGCGATTAAATCAAGGTGGAGTGATGCCGATTATTTTTGCTTCCGCCGTCTTGATTTTGCCAGTGACTTTGGCTGAGTTAACAGGTAGTTCAGCGATTGTTAGTGTAGTTCAATATCTGAGTCCAGGAGGAGCGTTATATATTCCGTTCTACTTGACCATGATTCTGTTTTTTAGCTATTTCTATGCTTCCTTGATTATGAATCCTGTGGATGTAGCTCAAAACCTGAAAAAAATGGGTTCGAGTATCCCTGGCATTCGTCCTGGAAAAGCAACGAGTGAGTATATCGAACGGGTTCTGAATCGGTTGACGTTCTTAGGAGCTGTGTTTTTAGGCATTGTGGCTATTGTGCCTACAGTGGTTGAAGGCTTGACCCGCGTCCCAACATTTCAAGGATTAGGCGCAACCTCCCTACTGATTTTAGTTGGGGTGGCGATTGACACCGCGAAGCAAATTCAAACCTATGTGATTTCTCAACGTTATGAAGGGATGGTGAAACAGTAGTGTCATGTCAAGGTTGATTTTTATTGGCCCCCCAGGTTCTGGGAAGGGAACCCAAGCCGCAGAACTCTCAAAACGAGAGAAGATTCCCCATATTTCTACTGGGGAGATTCTCCGTAATAGTGTGGCGAACAAGACTGATTTGGGATTAAAAGCTAAGTACTATATGGATCAAGGGTCTTTGGTTCCCGATCAGTTAGTCTTCGATTTAGTGGAGGAGCGGTTAAGTCAAGAAGATGCCCAAAATGGGTGGATTTTAGATGGTTTTCCCCGTAACAGTTCCCAGGCGGAGACATTTCAGCAAATGTTGTATGCCAAAAATAGAGATTGTGATTATGCCATTTTTTTAGAAGTGCCAGACGCAATTTTAATTGAGCGGCTTTTGTTGAGAGGACGGGCTGATGATACAGCCGAGACGATTCGCCATCGCTTAGATGTTTATCAAGAGGAGACTCAACCTTTGATTGATTTCTATGGCGCTCGAGGTAAACTGAGGCGGATTCGGGGAAATCAGCCCGTCGAGAAGGTGACTCAGGATTTACAACATGCTTTGACAACGGGACATTAGCGGTTGGTTAACCGATAACAAGATAGAGTTTGACAAAAAAAAATTGATAAGATATGTAAAGACCCCGAAAACATAATTTTCGGGGCATAGTCATGGGACGTAGATTCCTGTACTAAAAATCTGTTGAATTGAGGATAGATTACATTGGCTAAACAAGATTTGATTGAAATGGAAGGGCAAGTTACAGAATCTTTGCCTAATGCCATGTTTCGGGTAGACCTGGATAACGGGTTTAATGTGTTAGCTCATATTTCGGGCAAAATCCGTCGGAACTATATCAAAATTCTGCCGGGCGATCGCGTGAAAGTTGAATTAACTCCCTATGATTTAACCAAAGGGAGAATCACTTATCGATTGCGTAAGAAGTAGAGGAATCCTAATCTATCCCTCGTCTGGTTTGACAAAACCGAAGTAAAACTGATAAGATGTTATATTTGTAGACATTCAAAAATAGGGCATGAAAGTCCGAGCATCCGTCCGGAAAATGTGTGAGAAATGCCGAGTTATCCGCCGTAAAGGTCGGGTAATGGTGATCTGTTCTAACCCAAAACATAAGCAACGTCAAGGTTAACTTCAACCCCAGACCTGAATCAATTGGGATTACATTTTAGAGTGGATCGATTCTCCCCCTAGGGAGATGACCTAAGTTAAGTTGTTCAAGACGAGGGAGAAAAAGTGTGGCCAGAATAGCTGGTGTAGACCTACCACGAGATAAGCGCATAGAAATAGGTCTAACCTACATCTATGGGATCGGCTTAAGCCGTTCCCAAAAGATATTAGCGGATACTGGAGTAAATCCAGATACAAGAGTTAAAGATTTAACCGATGCGGATATTGTTGCCTTAAGAGGTACGGTAGAAAGCCAATATCAAATCGAAGGGGATCTCAGACGTTGGGAGGCAATGAATATCAAGCGTCTGATGGACATTGGAACCTATCGGGGCAGACGGCATCGTATGGGATTACCCGTACGGGGACAAAGAACCCGCACCAATGCCCGTACCCGTCGTGGAGTCCGCCGCACAGTAGCTGGGAAGAAAAAAGCAGCCGCTAAGAAATAACCTGCTGTTGGATGCGATCGCCCAGATTGGGATTAGTCCATTAAAGACCTTTGAGACCAAGATACATAGAGTGCAACCTAAATTATGGCACGACCGAAGAAAACAGGCCCTAAAAAGCAAAAGCGAAATATTCCTAATGGTGTAGCTCACATTCAATCGACGTTCAACAACACGATTGTCTCCATTACTGCTCCGAACGGAGATGTAATTTCTTGGGCTTCAGCCGGATCGAGTGGATTTAAGGGAGCCAAAAAAGGAACCCCCTTTGCGGCTCAGACAGCCGCGGATAGTGCTGCTCGTCGGGCGATCGACCAAGGAATGCGGCAAATTGAAGTTATGGTGAGTGGCCCAGGATCGGGGCGAGAAACTGCCATCCGTGCCCTACAAGGTTCCGGATTGGAAATTACCCTCATTCGAGATGTAACCCCCATTCCACATAATGGGTGTCGTCCTCCAAAACGGCGGCGGGTGTAAGGATCGTTCCCATTCTGCAATGAATGTAGATAAGACGACCTCACCCCATTCAATAACAGAAAAAAGCTAGGAAGGTCATGTGTCGCCCTCCTAGAAACCAGGCGAAGGGAGGTGGCTCTGTGGGGCAGTTTCAAGTTGAATGTGTTGAAAGTTATACCGAAAAAGATCAAAGTCAGTACAGCCGATTTATTCTAGAACCCCTAGAAAGAGGTCAAGGAACTACGGTAGGCAATGCCCTCAGACGGGTATTGCTTTCTAACCTATTGGGAGCAGCGGTAACCTCAGTGAGGATTGAGAAAGTCAATCATGAGTTTGCCACAATCCCAGGTGTTCGGGAAGATGTACTCGAAATCTTACTGAACATGAAGGAAATCATTGTTAAAAGCTACTCGAATCAACCCCAAATTGGCCGTTTAGTAGCTACGGGGCCAAAAACCGTGCAAGCGAGCGACTTTGATTTACCGTCAGAAGTGGAATTAGTTAATGGGACTCAGAAGGTAGCTACCCTATCAGAGGATGCAACCTTAGAAATGGAGTTTCGGATTGAAACGGGTACAGGCTACCGATCGGTAGACCGTAGTCGTCAAGATCCGACCGCCTTGGACTTTCTCCAGATTGATGCAATTTTTATGCCCGTATCTAAAGTCAATTATATGGTGGAAGATGCGCGGGTTGGGGGTTCCTTAGAACAAGACCGACTGATTCTTGATGTTACGACTAATGGGAGTATTACTCCTCAAGAAGCCCTATCTCAAGCATCAAACATATTGGTCGATTTATTTAGTCCTCTCAAAGATATTACCTTTGAGCCACTCAAGGACGAGCCAGAACTGACTGATGATCCCAACAGTCAGATCCCGATTGAAGAATTACAGTTATCGGTGAGAGCTTACAACTGTCTCAAACGAGCGCAGATTAATAATGTATCAGATCTACTAGATTACACCCAAGAAGATTTGCTCGAGATCAAGAACTTTGGAGCTAAATCGGCTGAAGAAGTGATTGAAGCCTTGCAACAGCGGCTAGGGATTACTCTGCCCCATGAAAAGGCCAAATCCTAACTGAGGCCAGGGGTTAAATCTTGTCTAAACTTTGAAACGTGGAAAAGTGTTATGCGTCATCGTTGTCGTGTCCCCAAGTTGGGAAAACCTGCTGACCAGCGTAAGGCTCTCCTGAGATCCTTAGCGACTGAGTTAATCCGTCATGGTCGGATTAAGACCACGAAAACACGGGCGAAAGCTGTCCGTAGTGAAGTGGAAAAAATGATTACCCTGGCGAAAAGTGGAACTCTGGCAGCCCGTCGCCAGGTTTTGGGCTATTTATACCTGAGTGGGAGTCCAGACCGTAAAGAACATATGCTGAAGAAAAAGCAATTGGTTCATGCGCTGTTTGAACAAGCACCCGATCGCTATGCCGATCGCCAAGGTGGATATACTCGCATTCTGCCCACCGTTCCTCGTCGAGGGGACAATGCAGAAATGGCGATTATTGAATTAGTCTAAGTCGAACCCTAAATCTAGGCGAGGGGAAAGACAGGGGAGTAAAAATGAAATCCCGTTGGCAACTCAAAGACTCGGACAACTTGACCGATGAGCGTCAACGCATTGCTCTAGTCATTCAGTACCTGGGAACCCATTTCCACGGTTGGCAGCGGCAAGGAAAAGGCGAACGGACGGTACAAGAGGAACTGGAGGCGGCGATCGCCTCGGTAACCAACCAGCGAGTTCCCGTAGTGGCTGCGGGTCGAACCGATACCGGAGTCCATGCAGCCGCTCAAGTCGCCCACTTCGATGTCTCTGGGCCTATTCCCCCTGAACGGTGGGCAACTATTCTCAATAATCGGTTACCCGAAGATATTCTAATTCGAGGTTCTGCTCAGGTTGTCCCCACTTGGCACGCCCGGTTTTCCGCCCTTTGGCGACGGTATCGATATACCCTCTATACCCACGCCAACCCCAACCTATTTGTGCGCAACCTGACTTGGCATTATTATTATCAACCTCTGGATGCCAACCGCATTCAAGCCGCCCTCGACCCCTTACTCGGTCGTCATCACCTATCTGCCTTTCATCGGGCAGGATCGAGTCGGACCCACTCCTGGGTAGACATTCAAACTGCCCAATGCACCACCCAAGAGCCATTTCTAGCGATAGAAGTCCAAGCCAATGGATTTCTCTATGGGATGATGCGGCTTCTAGTGGGATTATTGGTCAAAGTCGGTATCGCGGAAATAACCCCCACAGAATTCACCCATCTGTGGCAAGAGGAACGGCGAGATTTGGTGAAATACGCAGCTCCAGCCCAAGGCTTATGCTTACTGCGTGTTGGCTACCCAGACCCTCCCTTTCCCCCAGAAGTTTGGTTTGACACCCAACCCCAATTTAAATTGGGTTAAACCAAATCGCCCTCTATCAAAACCAACCATTCATTATGACTAAAACCTACTTACCTTCTCAAGAAAGTCTCGACCGTAAATGGTATGTGGTCGATGCTGATGGCCAGCGTCTTGGCCGTTTAGCGACAGAAGTGGCCAATATCTTACGAGGCAAAAATAAACCCACGTTTACCCCCCATATGGATGTTGGGGATTTTGTGGTTATTATCAACGCTGAAAAAATCCAGGTGACGGGTAAAAAGCGGGATCAAAAACTCTATCGCCGCCATTCTGGTCGTCCGGGGGGAATGAAAACTGAGACCTTTGCCAAATTGCAAGGGCGAATTCCCGAGCGTATTCTGGAAAAAGCAGTGAAAGGAATGCTGCCTAAAAATGCTCTAGGACGCAAGCTGTTTACCAAGTTAAAAGTTTATGCGGGGCCAAAACATCCCCATGAGGCACAAACCCCCCAAGTCTTAGAATTGAAAACTGTACCAGAAGGAGATAACTAATGCAAGCTACTGAGAATCAAAACGATCGGGCTGTTTATTGGGGAACCGGACGTAGAAAGTCGTCTGTTGCTCGCGTACGCTTGGTTCCCGGCCAAGGGAAGATGAAAATTAATGGCAAACCTGGGGATTTGTATCTCCAGTTCAATCCCCAATATCTGTCAGCAGCTAAAGCGCCTCTGGAAACCTTGGGTCTGGAAAATGACTATGACATTCTAGTGAATGTTACAGGGGGCGGATTAACGGGACAAGCGGATTCGATTCGTTTGGGTGTGGCGAGAGCTTTATGCGAGCTAGATCCAGATAATCGTCAACCTTTGAAAAGCGAAGGGTATCTTACCCGCGATCCGAGGGCAAAGGAGCGGAAAAAATATGGTTTACGCAAAGCTAGAAAAGCTCCTCAATACTCGAAACGGTAAGGGTAGGGGTGGGTTTCCCTCATCCCCCGACCCCTTCTCCCGCAGGAGAAGGGGAGAAAGTTCCTTTCCTGTGGGAGGGAAGCAATTGCAATTCAATATATAATAGGGTTTAAACCCGCTTAGTTGTTAGTGTTTTTGTACAGTGTAATCATCATGCCTAAATCTGATATTCACCCCCAATGGTATCCAGAAGCTAAAGTATATTGTAATGGCGAGTTTGTAATGACCGTGGGTTCAACTCAGCCAGAACTTCATGTGGATGTCTGGTCTGGAAATCATCCGTTTTATACAGGAACTCAGAAAATTATTGACACTGAAGGACGGGTGGAACGATTCCAGAAACGGTATAACTGGATGGGAAGTACAGGTAACAAGAAGTAGCAGCTATTGCGATTGGTCTTGGTGGGTTGTAGGGGTTTAAACCTACGGTCCATGTATCACTCCCCTGCTGTAAACAACCTAAATCTTGGACACTAGAACAATGGCTGAAGCATATCTTCTTGACAAACTTACTTCTGTTGAACAAACATTTAACGAATTGACTCGTCGGTTAGCCGATCCAGATATTGCCACGAATCCAGAAGAGGTGCAACGGGTGGCTAAAGCTCGTGCGTCTCTGGAGGAAGTGGTGAATACTTATGAGATCTGGAAAAAGGCTCAAGACGAGTTGATGGGAGCTAGAGAAATTTATAAGGAGTCGAGCGGCGATCGCGAGTTGCAAGAGATCGCTGCATTGGAAGTACAGGAGCTAGAAACAAAAATCGATCAATTAGAACATCGATTGACAATTTTATTACTGCCCCGCGATCCCAATGATGATAAGAATATTATGTTGGAAATTCGTGGAGGCACGGGAGGAGATGAAGCAAGTATTTGGGCGGGCGATCTGTTAAGAATGTATTCTCGCTATTCGGAAGTGCAAGGATGGAAGGTGCAGCTCGTTAGTGAGTCCCCAGCAGAAATGGGTGGATTTAAGCAGGCGATCCTGGAGGTGAAAGGGGAGCAGGTTTATAGTAAGCTCAAGTTTGAGGCAGGTGTTCACCGGGTGCAACGGGTTCCGGTAACAGAAACGGGGGGACGAGTTCATACGTCAACAGCGACGGTAGCAATTATGCCGGAAGTAGACGAGGTAGAAGTTGATATCGATGCTAAGGACGTAGAAATTAGTACGGCTCGTTCCGGTGGTGCAGGTGGACAAAATGTAAACAAAGTGGAAACGGCGGTGGACTTATTCCATAAACCAACGGGAATTCGGGTGTTTTGTACAGAAGAGCGATCGCAGTTGCAAAACCGAGAACGGGCGATGCAGATTTTGCGGGCAAAACTGTATGAAATGAAGCTGCAAGAACAGCAAAGTGCAGTGACCGATATGCGGCGATCGCAGGTCGGGACGGGTTCGAGATCGGAAAAAATCCGTACCTACAACTACAAAGATAAC
This sequence comes from Roseofilum reptotaenium CS-1145, assembly GCF_028330985.1. Lineage (NCBI taxonomy): Bacteria > Bacillati > Cyanobacteriota > Cyanophyceae > Desertifilales > Desertifilaceae > Roseofilum > Roseofilum reptotaenium. Next base: position 33,954 of record NZ_JAQMUE010000055.1, read on the forward strand.
CGGATCACCGATCACCGCCTGGGTCAAAACTTTGTTTTGGGAAGTGCGTTAGAAGGTAATATTGAAAACTTAATTCAGGCGTGCATCACCCAAGATCAGCAATTCCGTTTAGAAGAACTAGCCAATCAAACTGTTCAAACTTAGAAATGGGGGATTATGAATTCAGAGTTACAGGTAAAACCTGATTCTAATCTATCCGAACTTTACGATCGAGACTTCTATTTGTGGGTACAGACAACAGTGCAGTTACTCCAAGAAAGACGGCTCGATCGAATTGATTTTGAGAGTTTGATTGAAGAAGTTGAAAGCATGGGAAAACGAGAGAAAAAGGAGTTAAAAAGCAGGCTGACTACTTTAATCGAACATCTCTTAAAACTGAAGTATTGGGAATCTGAAAAAGCAAACAAGGCTAGAGGATGGCGACAAACCGTTGTGGAGCAACGCCGACAAATTCAATATTTATTAGAAGATAGTCCTAGTCTCAAAGTTTTGTTAATAGAGATCTGGACTGAGTGTTATGGAAATGCGAGGAAGGATATTATTAGGAAGTATAGACTAGAGCCAGAATTGTTTCCACCTGAAGCAGGGTTGACACTAGATGATATTCTTGATGATGATTATATTCCAGAGTAAATTGAATGATTAGAGTGATTCAACGGGTTGCTTAAGTGCCAATTTTAGTTCTTGTTCTAAGACCAAGATCCAATAATATCAAGTCCGAGTAATCAGTTTAACTATGTACAGTGCGTTTCCACTCCTACATTGTTCTGGTAGAACAGTGCCTGTTCTCTATTCCCTATTCCCTAACGTGAAGCATTGCATCATAGCCAATTAACCGGACTTGATATGATAAATCAAAAGAATAACAAAATTTATGACTACTAAAATTGGTGTGTTTCTGCCGAAAAAACAGGATGGAGATGATAAGCAACCCTCTATTAAACGTCTTAATAAGCTCCCCAATGAGGTTATTGATGAACTTTTAGCTTTGATTAAATGCAATAAGGAAGTCAGTTTAGTAGAAGTAGAAGATCTCAATAATACATTAATTCTTAATGGAAATGTCTTCTACAAAAACTTTAATCTGAATGAATAATATCAAGTCCGTTGAATAAGTTGTGATATAGCAGTGAGTTCACTCCACCCGTAAAAATCGGTTAACCCTCCAATTAATTCTGGCTGTTTCAATAAGGTTTGGCAGCGCTGGTACAACACTTCTTCTAGCTGATC
>NZ_JAQMUE010000056.1 GCF_028330985.1 Roseofilum reptotaenium CS-1145
ATTGAAAGTAGAATTAGCGCACTGGCAAGAAGAAAGAAATCGGGAAAAAGTGAAAATCCAATGGCAATTCACGACGGACGATGCTCGCATTAAACTTAACCACCTTTACCCACAATTTTAAGCTTGCCAGTCCAGTAGGATGAGTTTGTGTTGAAAGTGTGTGAAGGAGACTCTTAATCTCTTGGTTCAGGGATGAGAGTCACTGGTTGCAACTGATTTACCCTGTATAGGTGACCAGGGATTCGAACCCTGAACCAAGAGATTAAGAGTCTCCTGCTCTGCCGTTGAGCTAGTCACCTCAGTGGTTTGACCGTTTGGGCCTAATTATAGGCGATCGCCACCATTAAGGCAACTCTACTGAGGTCGGTTTAGCGATATGGGGCAATCCCCAGCCCAATTTTTCCCGCAGAATACGGAAGAATTCCGGGGTCTGTAGGCGAATAAACCGAGCCAAATAGGGTGATTTTTCAATGACCACTTCATCTTCAGGAGAGACATAACAGCCTCCATTGCCATCAACCACCATCACTAATTGATTGGGATACACGGGATAAATCGTTACCGGGTCACTGTCATTAAAAACCAGAGCGCGTGAGGCTAAGGAATGGGGACAAATGGGCATCAGTTGTAGGACCGGAACTCCAGGCGTGACTACCGCTCCTCCCGCACTCAGGGAATAGGCGGTTGAACCGGTCGGTGTTGATACGATAACTCCATCAGCAGCCATATCAACCGGGGCATGGTGACCGATTTGAATTTCAAAATGGCACATACTGGTGAGCGGTTCTCGGTGCAGTACCATTTCGTTTAAGCACAGCGCTTCCCATATACTCGGACGTTTGGTGTTATCTTGAGTTTGAGGAGTATTCTGAGAACGCTCGCTATAAACGCGCACCATTAACATGATGCGGTTTTCGATGGTGTAATTGTCGTTCTCCACCTGATCGATGGCTTCTGAGAGATGATTAATATAGGTTTCCGTCAGAAATCCCATGTGACCCGTATTCACCGTTAACATGGGGATACCGCAAGGGGCCACTTGTCGAGCTGCTGAAAGCACCGTGCCATCGCCGCCAAGGACGATCGCAATTTTCATCTGTGACGTAAAGTTTGGGGGAACCAGATGATCGATGGGAGTATGGCATGTGGGACGATCGGGATGGGAGTATCCCAATATTCCCCCTGCACCTGTCGCCAGTCGCACCGTCCATCCCCGTTGGATCAGTTGTTGTTCTAGTTCTTCTGCGACTCGACAGGCAGTTGGTTTAATGTCGTTGTAAATAATCCCAGCTTCGGGCACGCTAATACCAGTATTGAGAAGGTTTTCTAAATGATTTGTCTAAGGATTGTACTTCAAAGGGGTTGAATCTCGATCGCTAATCTACAGTTTTCTAGGAACGAGATTTAAACGGGCTTCTCCGTTTTTTACTTTTTTGCTTCATTTTCTCGCGCTCGTATTCGACTTCTTTGAGTTTCTTGAGAATACGGCTAAAGTATTCCTGCATATAGGAGTCTAAGGTAGTGATGTCTTTGGGGTCAAGGCCAAATACAGTATAGACTTCATCCATAGGGGCGCTCAGAGGCTTCCCACTGGCTTGAACTTCCGCAAAGGCGAGGCGATCGCTAATATTCCATGTCCATTGGAAAAATTGAGCGATTCGACGAACCCCTCGCAATAAGGCGATCGGCATTCGCGAGACTCTGGCTTGTCGTCCAGAGAGTCTTTCGCATAAGGCAATGATTTCATCTCCACTCCACGCTTTTGGTCCGACAAGGGGAAATGTTCGCCCTTCAGTTTCTGGCACACTCAAGGCCCGCACGGCGAATTGAGCGATATCCTGGGTATCCATATAGGCTACTGGTGAAGATTTTCCCATCACCCAAACGCCCTGTTGGTCAAGGATGGGAATGGCATACTGGGGAATGAGTCCCTGCATGAAGCCGGCTAACTGAAAAATGGTATAGTTCAGTTCTGCTTGCTTCAAGAACAGTTCTGTACAGTGCTTGATAGCCATTAACGGCACTTGGGGATATTGGTCAGCATCCAGAATCGAGAAAAATATGTAGCGTTCAATACCCGCTTCTTTGACCGCTTGAATCAGGGAGACTTTGGCTTCCCAGTCTACTTCTTTCATACTCAGGGAGTCGGTCGGACGGGAGGTAGACGCATCAATGACAGCGGTGACTCCTTGAAGCGCTTCTTTGATACTGTCAGGTTGACACAAATTTCCTGGGGCAAGTTCAGCTCCCCGTTCTTTTAGAAATCCGGCTTTTTGATAATTCCGCACTAAACAACGAACGGAGTGCCCTTCTTCTAGGGCGCGGAAGGTAATCTGCCTTCCTAGTGTGCCTGTGGCTCCAACAATTAATAAAGTCATTGATAATGGATATATATTTACAAAACGTTAACTTTTTATAAGAGTCTATCAGAAAACTTCAAGAATCTTGACATTTGTTCATGATTTTTCTGGCGATCGCCACAGATCTCAGCGATCCACTTCCAGTCCGAATCGCTACGAAGAAGGCGGGGAACTCTCCCCGCCAAGCATGAAAGTGTTACAGCGAATCGCTGTAAACTTGAGTTAAGCTACTTCAGATTAGCCTTCGACGCTATCCTGAATTTTCAGCAGCAGGAAGCCTAAACCTAGGCCCACCATAATTAAACTGGAAGATAACAGTGCAGCATTAAAGATTTCAGCGCCCATGGTTTAAGTAATATCCTTTAAGGTGAATGATCAAGGGGTAGAGACTCAAGCCTAGAAACTTAGGAGTAAGCCTATAGGTTGATTGTAGAACAGGGAATGGGGAATGGGACAATAGCACCATTGAACTGATTCATCTAGAACTTATGACTCACCGTTTAGCAATTACGATGGGCGATCCCATGGGAATTGGCCCGGAAGTTATTTTGAAAGCACTTGCCGATCGCCAGCTTCAGGAGCAGATTCAGATGACGGTGGTTGGGTCTGCCTCCATTTTACAGGAAACCTACAGCCGTTTAGCTCCCCATGGACAACTCCTAGCTAATCCTGACGATTTATCGATTCTCGATATTCCCCTGCCGGATGAGGTAGCCGAGGAACTGAAGTTAGGAGAGGGAAATGGGGCCAGTGGATGGGCTAGTTTTGCTTATTTGCAAGAGGCTATTTCTCAAACGCTCTGTGGCCACTTTCAAGGGATTGTCACGGGGCCAATCGCTAAATCGGCTTGGAAAGCGGCTGGATATGATTATCCGGGACAAACGGAACTGTTAGCGGAAAAATCGAGTACAGAGCAATTTGGGATGCTATTTGTGGGAAGATCTCCCCATACCCAGTGGCAATTGGTTACTTTATTAGCGACCACTCACATCCCTCTGGCAAAAGTTCCAGAAATCTTAACACCAACTCTCCTAAACCAGAAGCTACAATTGTTAGTTAATGTTTTGCGCGACCAGTTTGGTCTGAGTCAACCTCGGATTGCGATCGCAGGACTCAACCCCCATAGTGGTGAGCAAGGGCAACTCGGTACTGAAGAAATGGATTGGATCATTCCCTGGGTGGAAGCCTCTCGCCAAGCCTATCCCCATCTCACTTTAGATGGACCAGTACCCCCAGATACCTTATGGGTTAAACCGGCTCAAGCGTGGTATAACGCCTCGTTTGCTGCCCAGACCCATGATGCTTACCTGGCACTTTACCACGACCAAGGGTTAATTCCGGTGAAAATGATGGCTTTTGATCGAGCAGTCAACACCTCCATTGGTTTACCCTTTATTCGCACATCACCGGATCATGGAACGGCCTTTGATATTGCCGGCCAAGGACTCGCCCATGCTACCAGCATGACCGCTGCTATTCAACTGGCCACTGAACTGGTTTACCAGAAAAGTGTTATTAGTTGATGACTTTTGCAAAATATCTTAATATAATTAGGGGTCTGATAGCGTAAAAATGGAAAAAGTTCTGTAGCCAGGGATACTGAACTTAAGCTAAAATCCAATGGATGGCGATCATCCAATTAATTGCCTATCTTCCCAAGTTCTCATAAACAATCATTCCAAACATCAAGAGGGTGAAAATGCTTCAATCTATCCGTTACTCCTTAGGCATGATTCAAGACGAGGCCCGCAGCCTTGTACAAAACGGAGTAATCAGTCGTCAGCAGCCCATTTATGTTCTTTGTAAATACATTCCTGCCCGTGAATGGGGTTACGTTGAATGTGAATTAGAAAACGGTAGTTTCTTGCTTAGAGACCGGATCGGAGACCTCTTAGGACGTGAAGAATGGGATAATGACTAGATTGGAAATTAGAACAGGGGATTGGGTCAACTCATCCCCTGTTTCGTAGTCCATCTAACTTTCTTCTTGTCGCAACTGTTCTAACTCAGAGCGTAAAGTCGCGATTTGCTCAGTCAGTTCTTCAAGTTCTACTTGAGGATTTGAAGCGGTCGGTGCTTCCAGTTGTTCAGTTATTCCAGAAGAGTCAGATTCAGAAGCAGTATCTGGGGAATTCCCGTTTTGCTTCATCAAATTATCAACAAAATTGCGAGCTTCTTCTTCGGTGATTTTGCCCTTTTCTGACCATTCTCGAGTCAGCTCTGCTAACTCTTGGGTCAGTTTGCGCCAGCTTTCTTCCCGTTTCTGCTCATCTTGCAGAACTTCGGCGAAAGAAGCAGTTGCTCCTAGGGTCACATGGAAGCTTTGTTGTAACAGTTGCACTAAGGTTTCAGAATTCATATTCTTGTTTTAGGCTTGAGGATATGGGCAAGATCTGTGCCCTGATTCTACTGCAATCTTCAAGAATATGTCTGAGCGACCCATTTATCTTGACTCCCATTCGACTACGCCCGTAGATCGGCGAGTAGTAGAGGCTATGTTGCCCTACTTCACCGATCGCTTTGGTAATGCAGCCAGTGTTACCCACGTCTATGGATGGGAATCAGAAGCCGCCGTTAGCTGTGGGCGAGAGATTTTAGCTCAAGCCATTGGGGGTACTCCAGAAGAGATGATCTTCACCAGTGGAGCGACTGAAGCCAACAATCTAGCGATCAAGGGAGTTGCTGAATCGTACTTTAGCAAGGGTCGCCACCTGATTACTGTTACTACTGAACATAATGCCGTTTTAGATCCCTGTGAGTATTTAAAAGCTTTGGGCTTTGAAGTTACCTATCTGGGAGTCAACGCTCAAGGGTTAATCAATCTAGAGGAATTACAATCAGCCATTCGCGAGGATACCCTTCTGGTATCGGTGATGGCGGCCAATAATGAGATTGGAGTTATTCAACCTTTAGCAGATATCGGCCAAATTTGCCGAGATCGCCAAGTTCTCTTTCATACGGATGCAGCTCAGGCGATCGGTAAAATTCCCCTGGATGTCCAGGAAATGAAGATCGATTTACTGTCTTTAACGGCCCATAAAGTCTACGGCCCCAAAGGTATTGGAGCCTTATACGTGCGCCGACGCAATCCCAGAGTCAAGCTCGCTGCCCAAATTCACGGGGGTGGCCATGAACGGGGACTGCGATCGGGAACTCTTTATACTCCACAAATTGTCGGTTTTGCGGAAGCTGTGCGTCTAGGAATGGCAGAACAAGAAACCGAAAGCAAACGCTTAATCGAACTTAGAGAAAGACTGTGGAGCGCATTAAGTTCCCTAGACGGGATTTACCTCAACGGTCATCCGACTCAAAGGCTATCTGGTAATTTAAATATTAGTGTAGAAGGGATAGACGGATCGGCTCTATTGTTAGGATTACAACCTGTCGTTGCCGTATCCTCGGGTTCCGCGTGTACCTCTGCTAAAATTGCTCCCTCCCATGTCCTGTTAGCATTAGGCCGAGAAGAAAAACTTGCCTATGCTTCAGTGAGATTTGGCATCGGTCGATTCAATACGGAATCAGAAATCGATCGAGTTGCCGAACACTTTATTTCCACCGTTACTGCATTACGCAAAGCACTGTAAAGTGTTACCCTCAGCCATAGCACAATCAATCTAGTGAAATGATGTAAATTAGGCAAGATAGCTATGCCGAGAAAAATCCGAGAGTATAAGGCTGAGTTAATTGCATTAGGATTTGTGCAACGCCGTGGGAAGGGAAGCCATCAAAACTGGAAACATCCACAACTACAACTATTAATTACTATTGCTTTTAGAGATGGTCAAGATACACCATTGTATCTAGAAAAACTTTTAAAGAAAGCAATTCAACAATTAGAAGCGATAGAAAGGGAGGAAACAGAAGAATGAATTACCGGTATAGTTTGCTCATCCAATGGTCAGAAGAAGACAAACTCTATCTAGTAACTCTACCAGAGTTTGCTCAGTTAGCCATGCAACCTTGTTCTTATGGACATAGCTATGAAGAAGCGATCGCCAATGCTCAAGAAGCGATCGCGGGTTATCTTGAGTATTGCCAAGAAGAAGGTTTAACCCCTCCAAGTCCAAGTTCAGTTGCAGCTTAAATCTCAGGAGATCGCTCAGTTAACACCAATGGTGAAATAGTGCGTTCGATGGGTGTCAAGATTTCCTAACCATTACCCATCATTACCAGCGCCAAGCGCTACAATCTCTGTATACTCGAATTCATTATCACTAGGTTTTACCAGGGGATAGTGTTGACCCAATCGAGAGAGGGCATCGGCTTCACAATCCGGTTTAGGGGAATGGTAGACTAAAACATACTCTTGTTGAATGCGATCGCCCATTTCCTCCTCCACTTCCCCTCTCCACTGGGTTTTCGTCACCAATACCACAAGCTGAGAAGCCAGTTGAGGCAGCGCTTTCGCCACTTGACGACGATACACTTCATCTAAACTGCCAAAGGGAGAATCCATCACCATCGGAAATGTACTACTATCTGGCCCCAGATGCATATGCTCTTGGCTCCATTGCCTCACCCGATCCATAATTGCGCCAATAAAAGATAAACTCAAAATCTGATTTTCTCCCGTGGACGCGGCTACAGGATGTTCAAATAACGTGGTTTTATCGATCAAGCTTAACTCATACTTTTCACTCAGTTGGGGAGAATAGGGGGTAAACGAAATCTGCTGAAAAACATCCTGAACTCGCCCTTCTAACTCTAGTCGAAACTCCGTATCTAAGCGATATTTCATTTCTGCAATACAGTTAATCGCTTCCACGGCTACCTGAATCCGCTTTTGCCCCAATTGCTGTTTTTTCTCATTCGATTGATGTTTAGCAATTTGCTTCTCTTTTTGGGCGATATCGGCATCTAATAGTTTGATTTTCTGCTCATTGGCTCCCGTTTCCCGCTCCAACTCACTCATCCGTGATTCAGTTTGATCTAAACGCTTTTGCAAACTTTGAATATCCAAATCTGGATAACTTCTCAGCTTAGATTTAACCGTATCTAACTGAGTCTCAATTGCCGACAAATCTTGACGTTTTTGATCCATTTCGTTGCGTAACGTGTTGAGCGTCTTCCAAAATGACTCAGCCTTATTTTCCAGCTCTGAAACCTCTCCCAACAACTTTAAGGCATTTTCCTCGACATCCCCTACTCCTGCCTTATTCATCCACTGCGCGACTAAGGCATAAGCGTGACTCCCTTCAGGCAAATGTGTTCCACAAATACATTGGTGTTGCGCCAGTAGATCTTGGACAAACTGCTGTTTAATGCCCCTAGGCAACTCTCCTCGGTGACGTAACTGCTCCATTAAAGCTCTAAATTGTTCAATTGCTGAAGGTAAAAAAACCGTATATGCCTGACCCGAAATAGTATGCTTTAACTCTGACTTAAGCTGCTTTAACCTCTCCCTTAACTCTTGTTGTTGCTTTTCTAAATCTGCGCGGCGCTTTTGTAGTTCTTCTGCTCCACTGAGGTTTCGGAGTTCGTTATTTAACTCCTCTTTAATGTGAGCATGGGAGTTCAATTCCTGGGTGATTTCTGCTTGGCGATCGCTGATTGTTTGTCGTTGTTTTTGCAAGTCATCTTTTTCTTTTAAAAACTGCTTCGTTTGTGGATCGCCAATCCTCTCTAATTCCCCTTCCAAACTTTTCTGAGATTCCTTCAAATGTCGAAGGGCGCGATCGAACACTTCTATCCCTAACAATTCCTTAGTCGCTTCCGCAATTTCTCCCTTTTTTTCCTCTCGTCCCCAAGACTCAATCCGTTCCCCATCAAAAAAGAAATATTGATGTAAACTCCTGGGTAAAATTCGTCCAATTACCTCATCTATTGGATAGTCTGTTAACCGCCATCGTCCATCATCTCCTGATATCCACATCGAACACTCAGTCTGACCATATTCTACCGTTTTTCCTCGATGGTAAGCTCGACAAAGCCGCTCAACCCGATAGCGCTGATAATCGTGTTCAAACTGCAATTCTACAGAACATTTAACAGCTTTCCCTTCCTGTGCTTCCGAAAGTGCGCGTTTATTGACCAACTGTTGAGGAGCTGCAAACGCCGCCGTAAACCGTTCATATAAGACCCAAGTAAATGCATTTAATAGCGTTGTTTTCCCCGATCCATTATTCCCGTGGATAATCGTGATATTCTGAGTGCCACTGGCAAACTTAACTTCTGGTGTTTGTCCATAAAATTGCCGGAAGTTACACAGTTTTATCGATAATAATTTCATTCTCGCTCCCCTGAATCAATTAAAAATGATAACGTTCCAATAGCTATGAGATATCGGTTATGGATCGATTTTCGTATATCAATGAGATTAATTCTTGTCTTATTTTTCTGTAAAACTCCATACTCCACTCCAATCTTCTGGCACACCCTTGAGCAGTAATTGAGCAATTCGGTCTAAGTAGAGCAGAGCTGTTTTATCTGTAGGATTGACGGCAATAACCTTTTCAAAACAGGCTCTCGCGGCTTCGAGCTGGTCTTTTTGCTGATATAAAGATAAGCCCTGTTCAAAATCTGGTTGGGTTTTTAGCTTTAGCTCCCTCATGGTATCATCGGCTGCATCCAAAACCTCGTAAACGGCGATCGCCTCATTCCGTCCCTTGACAATAGCTCGGTCTAAAAAGCGCAACTGGAATTCATCCGCATTAGTTGCATGGTTGAACACTTCCTCCGAAATTAACAGTGAAACGCCATAAAACTTAGTCAATCCTTCCAGCCGTGCCGTTAAATTGATACTGTCAGAAAACGCATCCCCCTGCATCCGATTTTGTTCCCCTACCATCCCCAACATAATATGACCAACATGAAGCCCAATACCAATCTCAATCGGTTTTTCTCCCTCTTTTCGTCGTTCCTGATTCCATTCCTTCTCCTCTTTAAATACATCTACTCCTGCAACCAATGCATCATTTGCAGTCTCTGGAAAAACGGCCATAATTCCATCTCCGAGAAATTTGACAATTAATCCATGATGGACATGAATTCTAGGGGTTACAAGTTGCAAATAAGTATTAATAAAAGAAAAATTTTCTTTAGCTGTCATCGACTCTGAAAGGGTTGTAAACGAGCGAATGTCAGAAAACATTACTGCCATTACCTTACTAACATGATCTCCTAACTGCAATTCAGTAATGCTTTTTTTGCGTAAAAAACGCAAGTATTCATGAGGGACAAAGCGTCCAAAAGCCGTTAGTAACTCTTCCAATTTTTGATTGGCTTCCGTTAATTCTTTCTCACGGGATTTCACAGTTTTCACCATCTGACTAAACACCCGCGCCAGTTGCCCCAATTCATCACTGCGTTGAGCGACTTCCATCAGACCATCCGGCTGAAAGTTATCCTGTTCGACTTCTGACGCTGCTGTGGTGACTTTACCAACCTGCTCAATATAGGCCGCTTGACGCATAATTTCTGCTTTAAATAATTGTTCTGCTTCCTGTCGTTTGAGGAAGTTTAAGTAAGCTTTGGAATGATAGCGAATGCGAGCAATAATTTCTCTCTGGTCAGGTAGTTTTACCAAGTAGTCATTTGCTCCAAGTTCAAAGGCTTTGGCTTTGATGATCGGATCTTCCTTACTTGACAATACAATCAAGGGAATATGACAGGTAAAAGAGTCATGAGACCGCAGAAATTTAACCAACAGTAAGCTATCAATTTGTGGCATTACCAGGTCTTGCAAGATTACTGTAGGTTGGCACTGTTGGGCGATATCAAATGCTTCAGTCGGATCGCTACAATAAAAAAAGCCAATATCGTCCTGATCGGCTACCATGCGACGAATGGCTTCACTGATAATGGGTTGATCGTCAATCAGTAAGACGGCAATTCTTTCTTCTACTGAATCCATATCAATTAACACTTAATAATTTTCATGTCGGCGACAGCCGAAACAATTAGGGGGAATGGGTAATGGGTAAGGCTCTTGTGGTATATCGTCAGAGATAATTCGATATTATACTACATAATAGTAGGGAGGTCTGTAAGAAGAATAACATTCAAGGGACTCAGTCCCCGATCTAATGCGATCGGTGGTATAATTCTCCATTCCCTATTCCCTATTCCCTAAATCTAGTTAACATACAATAAGAAATGAAATCTTGTAGCTTGGCATTCCTATGACCTTACCCAACACTGGCAGCGTTCTGGCGACTCTTGCCCAAGTGAACATGATGGGAGCCTTAACCGCGAGGGTGAAAGACCTCCCGGTTAAAGAGTTTATTTGTTTACTCGATTTTATCACGGCTGAATTTCAGCAGTTTTTAAGGGCGATCGAGCTAATCAACAATGAAGCTCTAGAAGCCATGTTGGAACAGATATTAGATGCCCTCACCCTCAAAATTGGGCAAATTTTGGAAGCCGATCGCACCCTGATTTTCTTGGTGAATGAAGATAAGGGGCAGTTATGGTCAAAAATCAATCAACCGGATGCCGAAAAGCCGATTGAAATTCGCTTTCCTCTCCATGTGGGTATGGCTGGTCATGTGGCCATCACTGGAGAATGCTTAAATGTTGAAGATGCCCCGACTCATCCCCTCTTTCAACCCGAACTTGATAAACAAACCAATTATCAAACCAAAAGCCTGCTCTGTATGCCCATTGTTAGCAGTAAAGGGCAAGTTGTGGCAGTGGTACAATTATCTAATAAAGCTGGGGGATTACCCTTTTCGGCTGAAGACCAAGAAACCTTTAAAGATTTTTCTGAATCCATTGGCATCATCTTAGAGACTTGTCAATCTTTTTATATGGCTGCTCGCAATCAACGGGGAGCTGAAGCCCTCTTAAAAGCAACCCAAACCCTCGGTCAGAGCTTGGATGTGGAATTGACCTTAAACTCCGTGATGGCACAAGCGCGAGATTTGATGAAGGCTGACCGCAGTACGTTATTTTTACTCAGCAAAGAAAACCAAGAACTTTGGACAAAAATTGCTAAGGCTGATGGCAAAACCCCATTAGAAATCCGTATTCCTACCAATAAAGGGATTGCCGGTTATGTGGCTTCGACTGGAGAATTACTGAATATTCCGAATGCCTATGAAGACCCCAGATTCGATCCGAGTACAGATCGGCGATCGGGTTATCATACGCGCAATATTTTATGTATGCCGGTGTTTAATTCATCTAAAAAACTCATTGGCGTAACTCAACTGATTAATAAAGAACAAGGGAGCTTTACCGGTTCTGATGAAGAGTTTATGCAAGCCTTTAATATTCAGGCAGGGATGGCTCTAGAGAATGCCCAATTGTTTGAAAGTGTTTTGTTAGAAAAACAATATCAAAAAGATATTTTAGAAAGTTTATCGGATGCCGTTGTGTCTACAGATATGCAGGGTCAAATTGTCACCCTTAATGAAGCCGCGCTAGAATTGTTGGGATGTTATTGGAATTCAGAAGAGACGAAAACTCAAATTCAGGTCTGGGAGTCTAAGTTAATTGGACGTAAGGTTTGGGAGGTTGTCCCTATTGAAAACCTAAAGATGCGAATAGAAGATAGTCTAAAAAATGGTACTAAGCAATATATTCCTGAGCAGGATTTAAAAGTTGGAATTTATCCTCTTCATGGGGATAAAAGATGTTTTAAGTTAGCGATTAAAGACCCAACCGACCCAGATTGGTTTATTCCTTGGAATGATCCCAATGAAGTCAAAATCTCTGCTAAAGATGTAGGAGCAGTCGATCGCAGTATTAATTTAACGGTTAATCCTCTGACCAATCCGAGCGGTGAAGTCAGAGGCGGATTAGTGGTGTTAGAAGATATTAGTCAAGAAAAACGCATGAAGACCACAATGTATCGCTATATGAATCCGGATGTGGTCGATCAAGTGATGGCATTGGATAATGATTCTCTGATGATTGGAGAGCGAAAAGATGTCACTATTCTGTTTTCGGATATTCGTGGCTATACAACACTGACGGAAAATTTAGGCGCTCAGGAAGTGGTAACATTACTCAATCAGTATTTTGAAACTATGGTTGAGGCAGTCTTTAATTGTAAAGGCACCTTAGATAAGTTTATTGGGGATGCTTTGATGGCAGTTTTTGGCGCACCTCTTCCCTTACAGAATCATCCCTGGATGGCGGTGAAATCGGCTTTAGATATGCGCCGAAGATTACAGATTTTTAATGACAGTAGCTTTATGGAGAATCAGCCCCATATTCGTATTGGGATTGGCATTAGTTCCGGAGAAGTGGTATCGGGAAATATTGGCTCTCGCAAACGTATGGATTATACGGTGATTGGAGATGGGGTGAATTTGAGCGCTCGCCTTGAAGGAGTGACTAAGGAATATGGCTGTGATATTATTATTAGTGAGAATACTTATAAGTTGTGCGGCGATCGCCTGTGGGTCAGAGAACTTGATAAAATTCGAGTCAAAGGTAAAAATGAAGCCGTCAGTATTTATCAAGTGATTGGCGATAAAGAAGTGGCTCTAGACTCCCAGCAGCAAGAGGCACTGGAGTTATACCATTTAGGACGCTCTGCATATATTCATCGGGACTTTAGCCAAGCCATTCAGTATTTTGAGCAAGCACAAACCCTCGATCCCATGGATAAAGCGATTACGATTCACGTAGAACGTTCTCAGGTTTATTTACACAATCCTCCCCCAGATTCCTGGGATGGGGTACATACGATGACGACAAAGTAAGACAGCGCTTCGCGCGGTAATAGGTAATAGGGGGGAAAGAGGTATGGCAACTCAAACATTAGTCAAGCCAGAACGTGTTACACAACTTCATGGAGTACGGTGGGAAACTTATCAGGCTTTATTGGTCGATTTAGCAGAATCTTCCAATAAAAAGTTAGCATTTGATCGGGGGGTATTAGAAATCATGGCTCCTTTACCAGAACATGAGATCAGTAAGGGCTTTTTAGGGCGTTTGGTCTGCATAACAACGGAAATTTTGGGTTTAGAGGTAGCCAGTCTGGGTTCGACTACATTAAGCCGTGAGGATTTGCAAAAGGGGATTGAGCCAGATGAGTGTTTTTATATTCAAAATGAGGCTCTAGTACGAGGTAAAATGTCCTTTGATTTTACCCTCGATCCAGTTCCTGACCTCGCAATTGAAGTGGATATTACCAGCAGTTCTTTACATCGGTTAGACATTTATAAGGCGTTGGGTGTAACTGAAGTGTGGCGCTTTGATAGCGAGGATTTATTGATTTATGGTCTCCAGGATGGGGAGTATCAAGTGCAGGATGGTTCTCAGATTTTACCAATTTTATCGAAGCAGATCATACTAGATTTTCTAAAGCGACGCTGTGAAATGGGGGAAAATGCTCTTCTGCGTGAGTTTCGGCAAGGGTTACAGGATCAAATTGCCAAGAATATGGCGTAATTTAAGATTAGGTGTAGCTTTAATTCTATTCAATTATTTCTTTATGAAATAGGGGCAAACAGCCGTTTGCCCCTACAATTAGGTCTCATTATTGAGAGGATTTGACGAGTAAACCCTCACCCTTGTTAAGGTTTAATGAGTAACTTCCGTTAAACGCTCTACAGGTGCAACCAAAGCCTTACCATTAGAGCCATTCACGCTTAGATCTAAATTCCCGTGATAAGCATCAATTAACAGTTGCTTTAAGTCCGTAATCAAAGGATAACGGGGATTTGCGCCTGTACATTGGTCATCAAAAGCCTGATCTGCCACCTGATCTAATTGGGCAAAAAATGCGGCTTCATCCTCTTTAATGAATTCCTTAATACTAGAGGGAATTTGCACCTTGCGCTTGAGATCTTCCACGGCTTGAATTAACAGGGAAACCTTCTCGTCTTCGGTTTCTCCTCCTAAGTTGAGATAATCAGCAATCCGAGAATAGCGCCAGCGAGCATTGGGATATTTATACTGAGAAAAGGTGGCTTGCTTAAAGGGCGCATCGGTAGCATTGTAACGAATGACGTGGGAAATCATTAGGGCATTGGCTAACCCATGGGGAATCTGGAACGTTCCTCCTAATTGGTGGGCAATCGAGTGACAAATTCCCAAAAATCCATTGGCAAAGGCCATTCCCGCCATGGTGGAAGCATAATGCATTTTTTCCCGTGCTTTGGGTGCATTGGCTCCTTTTTCGTATGCATCCGGTAGATATTTGAAAATGAGGCGAATTGCTTCTAAGGCTAATCCGTTAGTATATTCGGACGCTAACACAGAAACATAGGCTTCGATCGCATGAGTTAAGGCATCAATCCCCCCAAAAGCAGTTAAACTCTTGGGCATATTCAAGACTAACTCAGGATCGACGATCGCCATATTCGGCGTTAAGGCATAATCAGCCAAAGGATACTTAATATGATTGCGGCGATCGGTCACCACTGCAAATGGAGTCACCTCCGAACCCGTTCCCGAAGTCGTCGGAATCGCCACCAGCATCGCCTTCTCACCCAACGGTGGTAACTCATACACCCGCTTGCGGATATCCATAAATCGCATTGCCAACCCTTCAAACTCAATCTCTGGATGCTCATACAACAACCACATAATCTTGGCTGCATCCATGGGAGACCCCCCACCAATAGCAATAATCACATCTGGATTAAAGGTTTTCATCAAGGTCAATCCTCGATTCACCGTATCCAAAGACGGATCGGGTTCGACATCATAGAACACATCATACTTCAGACCAATCTCTTCCAGCGCTTCCTCCAGAGAATTAGTCATCCCCAAATCATACAGAGGCTTATCAGTAACAATAAATGCTCGTTCTTTGCCCGCCAATTCCCGAATCGCCACCGGAAGCGACCCATACTTAAAGTATACTTTAGGCGGAATCCGGAACCAGAGCATATTTTCCCGACGCTCTGCCACCGTCTTAACATTCAACAGGTGCTTGGGTTCCACATTCTCACTAATCGAATTTCCGCCCCAAGTTCCGCATCCCAGGGTCAAAGATGGATCGAGCCGGAAATTGTAAATATCTCCGATCGCCCCTTGAGAAGACGGCGTATTAATCAATACTCTTGCAGCTTCCACCCGGTCTTCAAACCGCTTAATATGCTCCATATTCGAGGTCGCTGTATACAATGCAGCCGTATGACCCCGACCGGCAAATGCAACTAAGCCACGAGCTTTATCCACCGCATCCTCAAAATCTGTCGCCCGATACATCGCTAAAATGGGAGATAATTTTTCGTAGGAAAACGGTTCCTCTGGGCCAATTTTATCCACTTCCGCTAAAATCACCCGCGTTTGCTCCGGAACCGAAAAACCAGCCATTTCCGCCAATTTCTGCACCGGTTGACCGACAATTTCCCCATTCAAGCGACCATTCACCAATACCTTACTGGCTAATTTCTCCCGTTCTTCTGGAGTGACAAAATAAGCGCCCCGGGCAATAAACTCTTGCCGCACTTCATCATAGACTTCATCTTCGACAATCACGGATTGTTCACTGGCACAAATCATGCCATTATCAAACGTCTTACTCAAGATAATGGAAGAAACTGCCATTTTGATATGAGCCGAAGCATCAATCAATGCCGGCGTATTTCCAGCTCCCACACCCAAAGATGGATTACCTGAAGAATAAGCGGCTTTCACCATTCCCGGTCCACCGGTTGCCAAAATTAGCTTAATATCAGGATGTTGCATCAAAGCCTGGGATAAGGGAACCGTCGGCTCATCAATCCAGCCAATAATATCCTCGGGCGCACCCGCTTCAATTGCCGCTTCTAGGACAATTCTCGCTGCATCAATCGTACATTGTTTCGCCCGTGGATGGGGAGAAAAAATAATTCCATTGCGCGTCTTCAAACTAATCAGGGCCTTAAAAATTGCCGTTGATGTGGGGTTAGTTGTGGGTACAATTCCCGCTAAGATACCCACTGGCTCGGCTATTTTCTGAAACCCAAAGGATTTATCCTCTTCGATTACCCCACAAGTCTCCTCATTCTTATACTTATTGTAAATAAACTCTGAAGCAAAATGATTTTTAATCACCTTATCTTCAGCTACTCCCATTCCCGTTTCTTCGACAGCCATTTTTGCTAAGGGAATCCGAGCTGCATTAGCGGCTAAAGCCGCTTTCTTAAAAATGTGATTCACCTGGTCTTGGCTATAGGTGGCATATTGCACTTGGGCGGTTTTCACGCGGGCAATTAGGGCTTCTAGTTCTTCCAGGTTAGTAATCTTAGTTTGACTGACCATACTTGCTCTCTCGTTCAATACTGCAATGGAAATTTCCCCCAAGAGGGTTACTGTATATTAACACCGGATCATCTTGGATTTTGGGGGATATCTTTAGAAAGTCTTAAGTTTTATGGGCTTTTTCTCGAGACTACTTTAATTTATAGATAATAGATAATAAGTAATAGGTTATGGGATATGAATTTTGACGATTTTACGGTATTCCATCCCCGAAAAAACGGATACTTTTACTTTTCACCTTTTGCCAAGCGAGAAGCCCTATACTAGACGATGTTTCCCTGTATTCCAGATTCAATTCAACTGCGACCTTATCAACAACAAGCAGTGACAAATTGGTTTGCCCATCAAGGACGGGGAACACTGAAAATGGCAACGGGGAGTGGCAAAACGATTACCGCTTTAGCTATTGCGGTCCAACTGTATCAATGTATTGGCTTACAAGCCTTAATTGTGGTTTGTCCTTACCGTCATTTGGTGGCTCAATGGGGGCGAGAATGCGAACGTTTTGGGATGTTGCCGATTTTAGCGTTTGAACGTGTACGCCATTGGCAACACGAGTTATCGACTCAACTTTATAATGTGCAAGTCCAGAAGCAGGTCTTTCTCTGTGTGATTACGACCAACTCGACGTTACTGGGGGATGGATTTCAGTCCCAGTTGGCGTATTTTCCTTCAAAGACGTTAATTGTGGGAGATGAAGCCCATAATCTGGGGACAGCAAAACTAGAAGAGAGTTTACCGGCACATGTAGGACTGCGGTTAGCCCTTTCTGCCACTCCAGAGCGTTTTTTCGATCAGACGGGAACGGAGGCAATTTTTAATTATTTTGGCCCGGTAATTCCCCCAGAATTGACCTTGAAAGATGCCATTGATCAAGGGGCATTGGTCCATTATTTGTATTATCCAGTTTTGGTGCATTTAACGGAAAGTGAAGCGTATAAATATGCCAAATTAACCACGCGCATTGGTTGGGCTTTGGCTGCGGGGGAGAAATTAGAGGAGAATGAGACGTTAACGGCGTTATTGATTCGGCGTTCCCGGTTAATTGCTAATGCCGAAAATAAACTTGATAAACTGCGAACAATTATGCAACCGCGCCTGCAAACCAGCCATACTCTATTCTACTGTGGCGATGGAGCGCAAGAGGGCAAAACCAGCGATTCTTCAGATCGACAAATTGCTGCTGTTACCCGATTATTGGGGGTAGAATTAGGCTATCGAGTGAATACCTATACCGCTAATACCTCTTTATCTGCACGGGAAACCCTGCGTCATCAGTTTGAGCAAGGGGAACTCCAAGGATTAATTGCGATGCGCTGTTTAGATGAAGGGGTGGATATTCCTGCGATTAAAACGGCTATTATTCTTGCGAGTAGTCGTAACCCGCGGCAATTTATCCAACGTCGCGGGCGAATTTTACGCCCCCATCCCCATAAGCAACGGGCAACATTGTTTGATCTGATTGTGGTTCCTCCGCCTTTGGATCGACAAACTTGGGATGTGGAGCGTAACCTGTTGAGGAAAGAGCTACAGAGGTTTGTAGAATTTGCTGATTTAGCGGATAATGCGGGGGAAGCTCGCGGGCAATTATTAGGACTTCAGAAGGAATACGGCCTTCTAGATTTGTAAGATTGGGTACAATAAAGAAGGGTCTTCTGTTGAGTGCTTATGAGTGTTCATTATTCTGATAGTTTTCTAGGGCGGATTTCCCGGATTGTTTCAGCGAAGAAATCCGGATACAAAACGACTTCTACTCGCTCGAATCCAACTCATGATTCAGTTTTAGAACCGCTTAAGCAAGCTTCGCCAGAAGTGCAAAAGGTTGTAAAACGGGTACTGCAAGTGGAAAAGGATAAGTTGCATTTTTCTAGTCCTCGTAATATTAACGATGATATCCTTAAGATTATTAAGGAAGAGGTAAGAGAGGCTTAGGACTTACAGACCAGACTGTGCCCTATCAGAGTAGAGACAAGATACGTCTTGTCTCTACAATGCGCATTTGTAGCAAGAATTTTTGATTTAAGAGGGTTCAGGTTCGGGTAATTCGGTTTCTGGTTCTTCGAGGGTTTGGGAGGCGACTAAACTTTCTTTCAGGGAGCTGAAGGGTTGGGGGAGGTCTTCTAATTGGAAATATTGATGAAATTTAGGGGTGACTTGTAAGCGAAAGGTGCGATCGCCCATTTTTTTGCGTTTACGCACTAATCCCAATTCTACCAGTTCTCCGACATGCTGATAAGCACCACTGCCACGCAAGTCTACTAATTCGGTTTGTAAGATGGAACCACTCAAGGCAATAGCCGCTAAGGTTCGCAGCGCACCTACCCCTAACTCAGCCGGAAGTAAATTATGGGTTAGCTCTTGAAAGGATTCTCGTAATTGCAGACTATAGCCAGAAGGGGTTTCTAAAACTTCTAGGGCACTATCCCGGTGAGCATAATCGGAAATTAACTCAATTAAGGCTTCTTCGGTATCGTCCTTGCTGCATTGGGCTAATTCAGACAAGTCATTTAAGCTAACGGGTTGACCTTTTAAGTAGAGAATTGCTTCAATTGTAGTGGCTAAACGGGGCATAATTGGGATCTGATAACCTAGACCCTTTAGTCTAACTGTCTTCCGGTTAATTCGACAAAGATATCTTCTAAGTTCGAGGGGCGAACCATTAAACCGGTTTTATCAGGTTGCTGTTCTAGATACTCGTTGGCTGCGGCTAAGTCGGGGAAAAACAGGTAATCCCAGCGATCGCCTTTTTGTTTGACGACTAAGCCTTCTCCATGTTTTTGTCGCAATTCTTCTAGGGTTCCCAGTTCAATTAAATGTCCCCCATCCATGATGCCGATGCGATCGCATAAATATTCCACTTCTTCCATATAATGGGTGGTTAGTAACATGGTCATTCCCTGCTCGTTTAAGCCACGAATGATTTCCCACAATCGCCGACGGGTTTGGGGATCTAGGCCGACAGTGGGTTCATCTAGGAATAAAATATCGGGTTCATGAAGCAGCGCTCTGGCAATTTGTAGACGGCGTTTCATGCCCCCAGAGAGGGTTTTTACTCGGTCTTGACGGCGATCGGCTAATTCGACATACTCTAACCATTGATTAATTTTCTCTTGGCGCACTCGATTCGGAATATGATGTAAGCGCCCGTGAAACTCCATATTTTCCCAAACGGTTAAATCAATATCGACGCTGGTTTGTTGCAATACCACGCCAATTTTACGCTTCACCTGTTGTCCTTGTTGCACCACATCATAACCGGCAACCTCAATCTGCCCGTCGGTCGGTCGGGTGAGGGTGGTTAACATACGAATGGTGGTTGATTTTCCTGCTCCATTGGGCCCGAGTAAGCCAAACATTTCTCCAGGTTGAATCGCAAAGGAGAGGCGATCGACTACCGGAGTTTTGTTATAGACTTTACAGACGTTTTGCAGAGATACCGCAGCACCCATAGGATTTAGTGACCGGTTGAGAGATGACTTAACATATCTTAACAGTTTACGGATTGTGGCACAAGGGGCGATCGCCCATTATTTGCTGCTTCTAGTTCTAGCGGGACTTAGATAAAATCGGCGCTGATATCTGGCTCAAAACTATACAGAACAAGGTCTTTACCTCAATCGAGTACCGATCCAGTCAGGGGGAGAGTTTTCCTTCGGGTATAAACAGCCATTTTTTAGCCTTCGACCTAATTTCCTTGCCCTGAGTCGATTACAGGTCATTTTAGCTGTTTATTGAGAAGCATCAATTTCTGTAAATTCAGAGTAACTCACGGTAAGTGTTGTCAGATCAAATCGCCAGATCAATGTATGTATTTTATCAACTGACCAATGAGTACCACAAGTGCTGACACCATACATTCTAAGCACCCAATGGCGATCGGAAGCATCTCGCGTTAACTTCAAGCAACCGTTGTGCTGTCTACACTTTTCAGTAAGCGTTTTGAGCTGTCCTTCATGGCGAAAAAAACGACCAGCTATTTGATTCTGGTTAAACGCTGATACTGACAATAGATACAGAATAGTATTGTTGTAAAGAAAGTAGCCAATTTGATAAGATTGCAGATTACGAGAATCTTGATAGTGTTGCCAACGCAGCTCAACGGTCACTAATTCTCCATCTGCACAAGTCCCCCTAAATGTGTAAATTATTTCTGGTCTATTAGGTATTGGTGCAGTATGCGTTGCCAGTTGAAGAGAGTTCCGAATCTGTCTTTGTAATCGGGTTTCTTCTGGAGCAAATGGCAAACCCACTTCAGAGATAGTTTTTGGATCTTCAAGTTGATTCTCTGCCAAGAATTGCTCATAGATTGGAATAGATTGACCTTGGCGAACCAGTCGAGTAATGTAGTCTCGCGCCATATGGTTCACATTAAGTTGATGTTCCACCACAGAATCTCTCAGTTCCCAACAGTTTTTGTCTTCTGAAAACTGGGCGCATTCATACCAATCTGCTAAATGCAAGATCAAATCAGTGAAGGAGTGATAGCGTTTAGCAAAGTTACGATTAGACAGATCATAAGAATAAATAGGACTTGCATCTAAATCTCTACAGTCAACAGCGATCAGTACATCATCTTTATTGCAAAATTCAAATAGAGGAAGGCAGTTTTTAAATAGCTCGGTAATACCCGGTGTATCTTCTTCATACATTTCTCCCAGTATATCCAGATCTTCGTCGATGACTTCGTAATATTTATAGACCGCCAATTCTAGAGAGAGAAAGTTATAGTCGGCAAAGAGAAATCCTTCATGATTATCACCATCATGCCACTGATAAAGAACGTCAATATCGGCGGGCAATCTGAAAGATAGCGGTTGCATAAAATTCTCAATTTCTGAGATATCAAGACGGGGACATAAATCATTAAAGCGATGGGGTGAGTATGTGGCGAGTCGGTTGCTAATCCGATCGAGAGCTTGGGTCAGTTTTGACATTTTTTTCATCCGTAGAGAGTTGTTTAACCACTTCGACCACATCATTAAAGGTCATTTTCTAGGGAACCTCGCAAAACTCATGTTTTATGTTCTCTAGTATAGGCGATCGCCTTTCTTGCTGATTATGCTTAGAATCGGGTTGCACACTCTTAGACTACCGAGATCATGGTCAGTGTAACTGTTGAGCAAATCCAGCAAGACCCTCTAAAATATTTACACCAAGTGGAAGCAGGTGAAGGGTTCATTATTGTTCGTGGAGATCGACCCATTGCTGAACTTAAACCCATTCAACAGCAACAGGGAGAGTTGCGACCATTTGGCTTATGTGCTGGAGAGTTTGTTGTACCGGATGACTTTGATGCGCCATTACCTGAAGATATCCTCAGTGCTTTTGAGGGAAAATGAGAATTTTACTCGATACTCATATTTTCTTGTGGTTTATTAGTGGCGATCGCCGATTATCCATCAAGCACCTAGAGATTATTCGCAATCTCGATCATGAGATTTACTTAAGTGTGGTGTCTATTTGGGAGGCGATCGTCAAGCACCAGTTGGGAAAGCTACCATTCCCAGAAAACCCTGCGACCTATCTTCCCAAACAACGCGATCGCCACTCCTCTGCACAATAAAATGCTACAGCAGAAGTAATCCATTGTACAAACTAATGACTGAACTGACCTTAGACAAACCAGAATTCAAGCAACTCCTGAAAGCTACCATTCAGGAATTAATCCAAGAAGAAAGAGAGATGTTTTCTGAACTACTGGTACAAGCGCTAGAAGATATCGCCATGGAAAATACCATTAAGGAAGGAGAGAACAGTGAAGTTGTTAGTCATGATGAAATCTTTAAGATGCTAACTTCTGTAGAAAAAGCTCAAGATCTGTTTAGACAGTATGTTCCTGAAGGTCGAATTCTTTCTGAAGAATTGATGGCTGAACGGAGACAGGAGAACAGAGTTGAGTGAAGTAGTTGTTGATGCATCGGCTATTTTAGCGTTGCTGAATCAAGAAAAGAGGAGTGAAGAAGTTGCACGATTTATGGGTAAGGCAGCTATTAGCAGCGTCAAGGTATCCGAAGTAATTGCTAAGTTAGCAGAATTGAATATTCCTGAAGATGTAATTGCCGAAATTTTGTCGAATTTAAAGCTTGAAGTGATTCCGTTTAGTGAAGAACAAGCGTTACAAGCGGGTATGCTGCGTCCCGTTACGAAGTCACTGGGTTTATCATTAGATCGCGCTTGTCTGGCACTGGGTATTTATCTTCATAAACCTGTTCTGACGAGCGATCGCCAATGGAGTCATCTAAATCTTAATGTTGAAGTTCGGCTGGTGCGATCGTGAACTTTTGGGCGATCACAGGTCATTCGCTGCTTCTAGTATAGGCGATCGCCACTGTGGTTACTTATAATTTCTAGTCTCGAAAAACCTCTAGATAGGGAGCATAGGAAAAGGCTCGATTCCGTTTTTGTCCAGTGATTTCTTCCAAAAGTCTTAGATCGCAAAGATTCTTGATCAGGGTGTTGGCATTAGAGTATCGTAACTTAGTAATTTCTATGGCGTGTTCTACAGTAAAAATCGGTTTAGAATAGAGACTCTCAAGTAATGCGATCGCCTTAGCCGCTCTACGCCCCATTTGATCGAGTACCAACTGGCGATGTTCTTCTTTCAAGTTAACTATTTTTCGAGCAGTAGCAGCAGCTTCTTGAGCTACTTCATAAATACCACATAGGAAAAACTTGAGCCAATTTTCCCAGTTTCCACGATCTCTAATGTCCTGAAGGTAATCGTAATATTGAGATCGGTATTTCTTGAAGTAGTAAGAAATATAGAGAAGTGGGCGCTGAAGGATATTTTGTTCGCACAAAAGAAAAGTAATTAAAAGCCGCCCTGTTCTGCCATTGCCATCTAAAAAAGGATGAATCGTTTCAAATTGAGCATGGGCTAACCCCACTTTGATCAGGGTAGGCATGGGTTGAGAGCTATGCAAAAATTTCTCTAAATTATCTAAAGATTTGAGCATTTCATGGGGAGGAGGGGGTACATAAGTCGCATCTTTTAAGGAACATCCTCCCGTCCCAATCCAATTTTGGCTACGACGAAACTCACCTGGATCGCGTTCAGAACCTCTGACCCCTCGCATTAATTTTTCATGAATTTCTTTAATTAATCGTAAAGAAACTGGTAAGTCTTTGAGTCGGTCAAGACCATGATTAATAGCATCAATATAGTTGACGACTTCAGCAATATCTTGTGGGTTCTGTGGTTCTAATGCTTGAGATTCAAATTCTAGAACATCCATTAAAGACGCTTGTGTACCTTCGATTTGACTGGAAAGAACAGCTTCTTTACGAACATACATAAAGACAAACAAATCTGGGTTCGGAAGAGCATCGGTTGCTCCGTCTAAACGACCCAGAGCGCGATCTGCTTGAGACAAAAGATTCCACATCTCCTGATCCATGACAATTTCTGGCTGAGGTGGTAGAGGACTAGGTATAAAGGCTTGATATCCTTCTATCTGGTGTACATATTGACCTGCTCTGGTTGAGTGAACCATTATTATCGGTTTCGTTAATACTGCATTGATTTCACTTCTATATTAACGAAAAGAGGCTCTTTCCGTTAATAACGGTAGTTTCTGGACGTTTTACTCCAAGCAAAAAACTATATGTAGTGTTTTAATATAGATAAAGACACTAGAGATCGCCAATGGAGTCATCTAAATCTTAATGTTGAAGTTCGGCTGGTGCGATCGTGAACTTTTGGGCGATCACAGGTCATTCGCTGCTTCTAGTATAGGCGATCGCAGTCCCGGTTTGACGATCTATTGTATCTTACGACCAATGTAACCAATGAGAATTTTTCCTGGGCCTAAGTCCGTGCAAAAATAGAGTCTCCAATCTCCTGGAGTCATTCTGAGATGTAAGCTGAATAACCGTTCATTACCATCGATACATTCAATGGTTAGTTTTTGTCTAAATTCCTGAAGTCTGGAATCACTTTCGGGAGTTGCCTTACTAGGAAGCCATTCAAGATTAAAAGGCCCTTCTTTCCAATTTTCAGCAGCCCTTTCTAATTCATCTAGCCGTTTTCGTAGTTGCTTAAGTATTGCATTCCCTTTTTTAATCTCTTGAATTGCTCCAGCAACTGATTCGCAGAACTCTAAGTGAGGAAAAATGCGATCGCGACTAGTCCAAAGATCGACTCCATTATCAATCTCTATATGTTTTTTAATCTAATGTTCGTGTTCTATTATGTGAACCGTGCGACTTGCATGAATAATTGATACCTGTGTCTCAATAATGTTTTCATTCTCATCAATATGGCTGATGTCTAAATTCAAGTAACTGCAATCCCAGATTTGATCGGACAACAAACTTACTGACAAAGAATCAGTAACCCATGCAAATCCTAATCCCGAGGCATATTGATTCTGGTATAAAAAATCTGATAAATTTATGTCAAAGTTATTTTTTATTTTTGCGACGCTATCTGTCCATAACGGTGTTTTGGTATTGAATAAGAGCAAAAACCGTCTTTCTTCACGATCGACTTGCGGATCGTTTCGCCATCGCGCCACGGGATAGTCTGGAGCGAGCATGATGTTATTCATATTATTTTCCGCATGGAGTCGTTTAATTCCACTTTTTTTCGCTGTCCTGAGAGTCTGAATAAACTGAGACATCCATTGTCGTGCTGTGGCAATATCTGGAGCGGGAGTCTGAAGAGAAAGTTCATTAAACACCATCTCTATATCTCCCGTTGGTTCCAATAAAGCCTCTAAACTTTTGTCCCATTCATCAAAAAATCCATCCGGCCAATTATCGATTCTGCCATGACGATCCATTTTAGGCGATATCACCTCGGTTTGAAATTCACGATCGATTTCTTGACGTTGGAAATAATGCAGTTGGACATCGTTAGGATCGAGTTTACCGCGATGGACAGTCAACCGGATTCCATTTAAAATATGATCGCTATGAGTTTCAACAATAACTTGAATTCCACAACTCGCTGCTAGTGCCAGTAACTCCCCTATTTTTGCCTGTCCTTTAGGATGTAGATGAGCTTCCGGATTTTCCAGTAAAATTAAAGCTCCTGGTTTTGATGCCAGTATTGCCACAATGATAGGCAAAGTATAACTAATTCCAAATCCAACATTAGTAGCACGATATAGATTACTTAATCCATAAGAATATTTTAAGCTAACTATATCTAAATCTGTACCATCTCGAATAGTAATTCTGGTTCCTGGACTTACTTCTCCCATCCATGCTTCTACCTGTGCCTCCAGATTCAAAGATTGTTCTGATGTATGGGCTAATTGAGGCTTAACAACATTTTCATCTCTATACCTTGAAAAAAAGTGAGCGGTATATTCACCTTGAGTTCCCATTTGCCGATGCTGGTGTACTTGAAATTCTGATTTTCCTAAATAAGAACGAGAACCAATTCGTTCGGCTTGAAGATAATGAAAATTATCTCCAAATAGATTAGACTTATATACAGAATCTGGTGCTGGAGAGGATCTTAACTCTAATACCTCTGCTGCCCGATTATAATCAAACTGCCAACCCCCTTCTCTACCATCTTTCCACTTGAGTTCAAAACCAATCGAATCTTCCTTCGCTCCTTCAAACAAAGCATCTTGAGCTGTGCCAATACAAACCAAGTCACCATTAAGTGCTAAACCTCTATCTGGTAATAAATCTTGTTGATAAGACTGACGAAGCACTAATAACGAATGTAATACCGAAGACTTACCACTACTGTTCAGCCCTGATAGTAGAGTTAAGTTTTTGAAGTCAAGAGATTGGCTTTCAAATGCTTTAAAATTCTTAAGCGTTATCAATTCAATCATTGCAAAACCTCTGCAATTATATTTTTGATTGACTCAAAACGAGTTTCTACTTTTACATTGACTTGAGAAATGGATTCTAAGAAATCAGAATCACTTTCTGCTAAATCACTAAATTTTTCAATTATCTGATTTTTTCTATCTACTAAAATTTGTATTTGGTCTTCACTTAGTTGGCTAAAATTGACTGACCAAGCTTCAAATAATGATTGATTAATTGGATAGCTCCTAGTCTGATTATTGGACATTTTACGAAAAGCATTTTCACCAAAAATATCACGAGCAGCAATCATTGATTTCTTAAAATCACGCTCTATTTCTATTAGTCTATCTTCACTAATTTCTTTATTTATTTTAATCATGGTATTCACGAGAAATTCCTTGCGACTATCAAATTTTTTAAAATCTTGGTAGTTATGAATAGTATAAGAAAGGAAGCCGAGAATAAATTCTCTATCTATCATTCGGCGCTTCTTTCTAGATTTGCTAAACTGTGTTACTTCATCAAATTCATGCATTTGAGATAACTTGTCTAAAAATTTTGTCACCTTGCCTTGATAGTGTGCATGACGAAGCTCTTGTGAATTGAGAGCGACTCCATTGCTATTAATTCGGTCAAAGATCTCAAATTTTACGGCTGGAGGTGTGCCTTCTTCAATAATAAAAAATGTTAGTTCAGTTTCCAGGATACGACGTTGATATTTTCGAGGTAATTGATCATATTTTTTATTTTCAAGCTCTTTGAGATACTGAAGTTTGGCAAGTTCAAATTTTTGATCGATTATAAATTCTTTAAGGGTTGTTAAACGCTGCAATCCGTCTACAACTAACCATCGATCGTCATTACTACCATCCATATAGAATGCGGGAAGTGGGATATGAATGAGAATAGATTCAATCAGTCTAATTTTGGATGAATTTTTCCATATATCGGACTGACGTTGAAAGTCAGGTGCTAAGTCAAGCTCCCTATGGTTAATCCGCGCCAGGACTAAATCTATAGTCATTTTTCTGGTTTCAACTCTAATTGTAGTCGGATCGAATGGTCGATTAACTTCTTCTTCGTTTCCCTCAATATCTTCTCTATTCAGATTGTTCGTGTCATCAACTGCCTCAATGTTTTCTTCGGTAAAGTTATCCATTATAATTTACCCTTATTTTCTCAATGATAAATTTAATCGCCAATAGTAGAGAGTGCAGAGAAGCGGGGGGGGGGGGGGGG
>NZ_JAQMUE010000057.1 GCF_028330985.1 Roseofilum reptotaenium CS-1145
CCTCTAGGGATTTAATGGTCTCCTGAGCTTGGGAAAGCTCATCTTTTAGCCTTTGGATTTCTGATTTCTCAGAGATGTCAGCCATCAGAAGGTTCACCTGATTCCTGGTAGTTTGATGTTTGTCGTATTTGTCATTCATGGTTTGGGAATGTCCCAGTGACAAAGCACGTTGTTCGCGAGTTAATCCGGCAAGTTTGCCATGGTAATTAGCCAGGTGACGTAAAGCGTGGGTTTGGGTGAAGCCTTGACCTCCTACTTGCGAGGCAAATCTTGATAACTTTTGCCTCATTCGATTGTGGTATATATCTTTCATCGTATCAGGGTGACTATTTGCTTCAGGAATGCATTCAGGCATCTTGACTCCTGAGTCTTTTATTCCTAGTAATTCAATCAGATTTGGATAATCGGGATGAATCATTGGACGGGCAATACGGTTACCAGTTTTCACTGTAATATAGTGCCGTTTACCACTGGTGTCAGTCACCCAAAAGCCATCGTCAATAACTACAATATTTTCATCATTAGTTGGGTCATGGAGTGCTAAGAAAACTCTATCCCCTCTTTTTATTGTTTCGTCAAGATTAAGGATAGCTTTAAACTCGGAAGCACGGAAGCCGTAAATTAGGTTAAAACAAATAGCTTTCATCCATGATTTGCGTGACTCAATGTGTCGATATTGAGTTTTGGTTAGCTTATAACCACTAAGCCCCAGTACTCTACTTCTAAAATCTAAAAAAGTCTCAAGGTCAACAGTCTGTTCCTTGTTTTTCTGAATCACTTTGATTGTTCCGAAATAGGATTGCACATTCTTAAGACCCTTGTCATGTTTAGTGTCTCTAAAAAGCTTACAGCAAGAAGTGTAAGCGTTCTTGAATCCTCTAGAACAAATAGTCTGAGTTCCAGAAACAGTAAAAAGTTGACCCCAGATTCTCTTGATTTCAGCAATAAAATTGTCTCCATTAAGCTTGAGATTGGGATTGAGCTTAGAATGATATTGACCATAGGCATCATAGTATCCAGCTAGAGTATTGGTCTTGAGTTTCTCGCTACTCCTATCCCTGCCACATTTATCGTAACCCGAAAGGTAATTCTTCCTTACTATTTCAACAGCTTGACCGATAGTTAGGCAGTCATCAATAAGAATCTGAATGCCCTTGATTTCTGATTCGTACCATTCCCAGTATTCTGACTCTGAGTCAGTTTCTTTGAGCTTGTCAAAAACCGCCAAAGCTTTTGCCAGAGCATTGATGCAGCCATCACGGGTAAATGACTCATTACAAGAGTTATCAGTAGTAGCGGAGTTGTTAGGCGTTTTGAATCGGAGATATAACCGATTGCCTTTTCTGCTGATAGAGACACCCTTTGGGGTTGACTTCTGACAAGCTTTGAGGTAAGCCCTCACCAGCTCATGGTCTACTAACTTAGACGGGTCAATTTGGTTGGAGTAAAAATACTCATTAACTAAATTCCACGTCTGCTTAAAGTATTCAGACATCTACCTATTTTCTACCTATTTTCTTTTAAAGGTCTACAAGGTAGGCTAGGTATAGACTTCACTTGCTTTCTAGGGAGCGGACAAGAAATAACTTGCGAGTTCGAGTCTCGCCATCCGCATGAAATAAAGATTAATCTAGGGGTGAACGGGTGTTCACCCCTATGTTATTAGGGTATCACTATCGCCGAGAAGCTAAGGCGAAGCGTTCAATCCCAGCTAAGTCTTTATGGATCTCAATTTGACGATAATTACCATTCTCAACCAGTAATTGCTCTACTGGTTCGGCTTGTCCTGCCATCATTTCGACGATCCATAACCCTCCAGAGCATAAATAGTCGGGAGCCGCACTAATCAGGGTGCGGATACAGTCTAAGCCGTCCGATCCGCCATCAAGGGCAAGATGGGGTTCATGATCGGCAACTTCGGGTTGTAATTGGTTAATTAAGCCTGTTGGAATATAGGGGGGGTTGGAAACCATGCCCACCAATTGGCCTTTAAGAGGATGAAGGGGAGTAAACCAGCAGCCTTGATAAAACTGGATTTGAGCGTTAAAGGGATATTGGGCAGCGTTGACGCGGGCGATCGCCAACGCTTCTGGGCTTCGATCAACTGCATGAACGGTAATTTGAGGTAAAGCTTGGGCTAAACCGATCGCGATCGCTCCGCTTCCCGTGCCTAAATCTGCCCAATCTCCATCCATTTGCCCCACATGAGAAGCCAGGACTAAATCAATGAACAGCTCGGTTTCTGGACGGGGAATTAACACCCCAGGAGCCACGTGCAGCTCCAAATCTCGCCAAGTTAATTCGCCAATCAAATACTGGAGGGGAACTCTAGTGTCAATTCGCTCTTTCCAGAGTTGCTGAATGTCTAACCAGGGACGAGAGAAGGGAATATCGGCATGAGACTTAAAGGACTCTAGACGTAAACTGAGGGTATCGAGACTAGAGAGCGATCGCAGCAGTCCATCCACCTCAGACGGGGGGATATTCGCTGCGATCGCCGCTTCTTGTGCCTGCTTTCGCCAGGCTGCCAACTCTAATCCCGAAACCATAAATCAGGGTGTACCTTATTAATTTCCCGACTGCCGGCGTTCTATCTCTTCCTGGAGAAAACTACGAGATTCTGGTGTCGGAATCAACTCCACTTTTTGCAAAAACGGATCGTCTTCAGTAATCAACAAATCCATCAACCGCTCTAAAGTGGTCACTTGAACCACAATTTGGGAATTTGCATCACTATTCTGCTTTTTATACTCTTCCAGAGCTTGCTCTAAGTCTCCATGGTCAAAAAAGGCCAAAACCGCTTGGCGATCGCCATTTTGAATCGTCAAATACCCCTGATCTTCCCCTGCTTTAGCCATAAAGAGAGGAACACCCTGAAACGCATTTGCTAACTCCGGGTCTCCTTGTTGCTGCAACACAGTGCGAGCTTGATTGACCTGTTCATCTTTAGGCTGAAACTGAAACACTAACGGTTCTTCCGAATCCTTATATTCTTGATGTAACTTATATACCTCGCTCAACGGAATTGCCCGCGCACTCATGCCTTGAGGAATATCAGGATTACTTTCGCGTACCTGAGCTAAAAAACTTTGAGCATCCGTTTGACTAATAAAAACACGAGTTAAAGAAATCCGACCCTCATCCGGTTTTTCTTGATCGCGAGGAACAGAAACCGTCAGTAAGACCCCTTCTTCATCACTAATTGCATAAACTGGAATACCCTGTAATTTTCGTTCTATTTGTGCTTCCGGAATCGCAATAGCGGCTGAGGGAATCAAGCTCAGACCAACGACAGGACTCAATAGTAGAGTCCCCATTAAACTCACGCGACTTCCCCATTGAACTAACGACTTAATCAATCTTCTTTACCTCAACATTTATCGATTTACATAACAATTCCTACCTAAATTTTAGGTGGAATCGCAATTCTGTGCCAGTTGTTAGACGCTATTCTCCTGACTTGGGCAATTGCCTTTGAGTTCCAAAACCAATACAGCTCGGTATCCCCGTGTCCGGAGTGTCTCCTTGTTCCCCTGTCTTCCTACCCTTCCAAGGGGCCAAACACCATTTGAAGAACCATGGGCTTGCCCCCATCTTCATGGTAGCGGTCTGCCCACGCACGAATAACTTCGTCAAGTTCTTCCATGGCTTGTTCATAGCGTTCTGGGGGGATATCCATTTCTTCCAGGATACGCATGACAGGGGGGTTCTGTTCTGAGGGGCTTTCTGCCCATTCTTGCATCAGTTGAAAATAGCGGGCTGTATCTTCAACTAAGACATATTTTCTCTCTTCCTGATCGACCGGGGTATAGGTGGAGCGAGTGAGAGCGTAGTAGGGCATTCCCCAGGGGACATCAATGCGAGTGACTGTCCCGGAGTAGATCAGACGACGTTTAATATGTTCAGCAAGAGCTTCGCTGAGGGGAAGTTGCCGGTCAGTAGGAAGATTGGAGTCTTGTTGCGATCGCGTATGCAAATATTCAATCAAATCCATAAACTGGAATGAGGGAATCACTTGGGCATCGGGTAGATGGGGGGGCAGTTTAGATTCAATATCTTGTTTTTCTTCCGAGACTAAATTATTTCCCAAAACGCGAGATTTTCCCGGTTGCCAATGATATTTTTCCATCCAGACATAGGGAAATTGAATCAGATAGCGGGGTTCAGTAGACCCCAACATTTTCAGCAGTTTTCCTTCTGTGAGCGCTTGCCGAACTTCTTCAACAATGACTTTAACTCGTTTGGGTTCGATGTGGTGCAGATGCCCCGTCATCCGCAAGTTTTGCCCCTGCTCCATGTAAGTCGTATAAATCGCACATTTAGCAGCAGTAGCGGCAGCGTCTAAGAAAGCCCCATGGCGATGGCCACTATTTCTCATGGCAATAAAGGCTAGATATAACAGGATCTGATCCATTGCACTGGGGCTAAGACGTTTGATCAGATCATTTTCATTAGTCATATCACTTATGAAATCCGGCAAGGTTAACAAGTTGAAGGGCAAACACAGGGCGCTTACCTCAGTTCAGGATAAGCTTAAGTACCTTATATCCTAACCTATGATTGTCAGGAATAGGGAATGGGAATTAGGCAATAGGCAATAGGCAATAGTCATTTCTTCGCGTCCCTGCTTTAAGGTCGCCATTCGGGTCCAGTGGGTGTACTGTGTAGTTGCCAGAGGCGATCGCCTCCACTATACTCTAAACGTCCTTGATTAAGCGGTTGTTGGATCAATGGGGAATCTAGGACTGGCCAGTTATCTAGAGTTTTGACTTTACCATTAATTCTTCCTAATCCTTTACCACTTTTGGGGATATAGGCGAGGGATAATTGGGTAGAGTCTGAAGACTTTTCACTGGGTTTGGGTAAACTGTGGTAGCTTAAACGAGTTGGGTTGAACTGGGGTTGCGTTTGGCTCAGAGCTTGCGTCAGTTGGCTGAAGTTGGAATAATCGCCAGTCGAGACGATTTCCGTAATCCAAGCCGTATTCGGGCCATGGGCCGCCAGCACTTGATAGTCTGCTTCTCTACCTTTTTCTGAGACTGAAGAGCGCCATTCAATCCGTTCTCCCCACGGACGAGCGCAGAGCCAAGTGTTTTCGATTTGCCAAATATACCAGTCTTGATACCGTTGGGGTTGGCCATAGCGGGAGGGTAAAACGAGATGGGACAAGGGAGGCACTCCAGCCGCGAGATCTTTGGAAGACAGGCGCAATTGGTAGAGAACGGTTCCTTGCTGTTGTAAATATTGATCGCCCGGAGAGCTACCCGTTGCCATGGGAGTATGATAAGTTCCGGCTAAGGAAATGACCGCATTGTTTTCGCCTTGGGGGTCTCGAACCACTAATTTATAGGTAGCATACTGGGCATTGATTGTACCTTTGACTTGGTATGAACGCCCAGGATTAATAAGTGTGCCCAGACTGTAATCTGGGGTGATATAGAAGGTTTCCCAAAATTGATTATCTTGGTGATAGGAATAATAAACTGGATGGCTAGCTTGCAGTTCAAAGGGAAGAGTAATATTTTTCTGGGCAATGTCCTTTAAATGTTCAGGAGGACGATAGGTACTCAAGGCAGCCGGAAGTCCTACTCTCGAAGCACTAGAGCGCATTCTTTGAGAAGTTTCTGGCCCATCTCCCCACCAAAGCCAGGCAACGGTGGCCAGTCCAC
The DNA here is from genome assembly GCF_028330985.1 of Roseofilum reptotaenium CS-1145. Taxonomy (NCBI): domain Bacteria; kingdom Bacillati; phylum Cyanobacteriota; class Cyanophyceae; order Desertifilales; family Desertifilaceae; genus Roseofilum; species Roseofilum reptotaenium. The sequence goes on from NZ_JAQMUE010000057.1 coordinate 5,670, forward strand.
TCTCATCCCAGGTTCCTCGGTCAAATCCGCGACTTTCTGCGCCGCCTGCGGTTCCCCAACTTAACCGTAGAGCCATATTGGTGGCCAACCAGTCTAGGGCAGCTTTCGCTAAGGCTTTGCGTTCTGGGGTTTGGGCAAAATCGTAGAGATTGAGTAATCCGGCGATCGAATAGCCATAATAGATAGACGAGTGAAATTCCCCTTGGCCAATGGTGAGAAACTTATTAATTTCCGATCGCAACCACGCTTCATTGGTTGCCTCAGTTGCTGGATAAGCCACGGGCCAACCGCTACCATCCATCAAGGCTAAACCGGACACTCGCTGCATAAACATATGGTTCTCGGTTCCCGACTCATTCCATTGTTCTACCCGCTTGGCTTCCAGTTGGCTGCGATAGTCTGCTTCTAAAGCTGGCGGTAAATTTGCGCCAAACTCAAACCAGATACGAATGTCAAAAATACTGCGGAAGTGATAGAGGTCAGTTTTTGTTTCATTAAGCCGTTGGAGGGCTTGCCCAGTCGTTTCAGCATTATACTCTGTAGGAAGCGACAGACGGGCAAGGATGACCGGCAGAAGGTATTTATGGGGATCGCCTATATCCCGCTTTTGCCACCAAATTTCTAGGTCTTCTAAATCTTGGGACGCAATCTGCTGTCGCAGGGCTAAACTTCTGTCTTCAAACGTGGAAGTTTGAGAGAAAGCAACGGATGATTGGCGCTCAACAGAGGGAGTAGGATGAGTTCCTGTTAATAAGCTAAGGAAGACGAGGATGAGGGTGGAGAGCTTTAGAGATTTCATCAATCAGAGGTTGAGGGATAGATATTTAAATGGTTTACTAAATCTGTGAGTCAATCCTTCAAGAATAGCTAAAAATTTTATGACGGTAACTGACCTATATCAAGGCATGTCTGATTTCTATAATGCCTTTGTTCAGCGGAATCGAGATTATCAAGCAATTGCCACCGATCTCATTGACCTTTTCGGTGATGGGCAAACCATCTTAGATGTGGGAATTGGAACCGGCTTGCTGGTCGAGCAAATCCTTCATTTGCGACCTAACCTGCGGATAGTTGGAGTAGATACAAGTGCCTCACTACTTGAACAAGCAGAAGAATGTTTAGGGAGTCAAGTTGAGCTTTATTGTGAAGATATCAGTAATTTATCTGTTGACAAGCTCTTTGATATTGCCTATTCCCGTGGTGGAGCCTGGGCATTGGTCAATGATGGCGATCATGTTTTGCTGGCAAGCCACATTTTGGATTTGGCTACCCTTGAGCGAAGTTTTGAACGGGTTGCAGCACACTTATGTGATGGAGGACGTTTAATTATTATTTCATCCAATTCCAATCATACCAAGCAGGAACAACTGGATGATAATATTGTATTCGAGAGAAAGATCACCCAAAAAAGGGTTGATGATGAGCAATATCTGATCTTAGACTATCATTGCTATCATCAAAAGGAGCTTGTTGGACAACAGCAAGTAAAAATGCGATTAGTGGACTTAGAATCTGTGGAAAAGATGCTGGAAGCGGTAGGACTTATCTCTATATCCAATCATGAAAGTGAATACCACGTCTATGAAAAAAGGAGTTGTTAATGAGTAAGTATTTTGAAATGATGACTGAGATCTCTCAGGAGACTGATGCGATCATTAAGCATTATACAGACCATTTGAATGAGGAAGTGAAACAACTTCCAATGAAGCGGTATGGTCATCCACGGTTACGGGATCTACAAATCCGAACGGGTTATGAGATTAATGGTGGGAAAAACTGGAAAGAACTTACTCCTGTTTGTGCTAGTTTTGAGATTCTCAACTGTTCAACTTATGTTATCAATTGGTTTCTTGATGAGAAGCATGGTTATGAAACGAGTGAGAGTAAACGAAACTTGGTGATTGCTGGCTTTCAACTCAGAGAGATTGCCCAACAGATTCTAGAGGATTACGGTATGACAGCGCTCATACCACTGTTGAGCAAAATCAACCACCAAATTTATTTGGGTCAGAGGATGGATATTCAGGAACTAAAAGTATCTAGAATAGGAGAATATCCAGAGTATAATGAATTTCTAGATGCCTATCAGAAACGATGTAGATTGCTCTCTGGTGTATTCTATGGCAGTTGTTTTTTAGCCGGATCGATCGTTGCAGGAGAACCCGATAATTTACTCTATGAAATGGGAGCTATTTATGGGTCTGCCACTCAGGCAGCCAATGATTTTGGTGATTTTGCTCTTCCTGTACAGCGCCTCTCAAAATTGGAAAAACCCTATCAAGATCAATTTTCTGATTTTATTAATGGAAAGTTGACACTAGCGGTCTATTTGATGACTCAAAGATCCAATGATCAAGAATGTAATCGACTGGAAGAATTAAGATATAAAGGGATTGAGGAAAATGAATACCGCGAAATTTTATGTCTACTGGTGAATAAGGGAGTGTATGCTGATTGTTTAGCTTACCTGAAACAGGAACATAAGCGATGCAAAAAAATGCTTTACACTAAAGAAAAAACAGTTCATCGAGATATGATCGCTTCAATCCTGGTGAGAATTACGTCGAACAAATTCCTCTCACAGCTCAGGAAAAATCTTGAGTTGTTCCAAGTGGATCATGGGGCGACATTAACCACAAGTGTCTAGAGGTTCAAACGTGATTTTGAGTAGGTACAGTTGAGGATCATCGGTTAGCTCAAAAACTTTGGCTCGTACGGCTTCTAATGCAGCTTCATTCAAAATGCCATATCCTGTACTTTGAATGAGCTGGGCTTCTTGTACAATTTCCCCTTCTGGATCAACGACAACACCGATGGTGGCTCGTCCTTGCAGTTGGTTGCGACAGGCGAGAACGGGTAGGGGGACTTCAATTTCTTGTTGCTGCCACAGGGAACTATTGCTGTTATTTTTATACCGGTTGGGAAGGTTGCTAATCCAGGATTCTAGGGTAGCAGTGGCTTCTTCTTGACTGGTTCCTTCTGGATCATAGACGATCGCCTCCCGCAAGGCTTGGATTTCTGCTAACAGGGGATCGTCAGGTTCTGGAGTTGCCTCTGATTCGGGGATTTCGTCTTCTGGAGGAAGTGCAGCCACTGGAGAAGATTGAGGTTCTGGAATTGCCTCTGGTTCGGGGATTTCGTCTTCTGGAGGAAGTGTAGCCACTGGAGAAGATTGAGGTTCTGGGGTATCCTCTGATTCAGTTTCTTGTTGGCGATATTTTTCTTGTCGGCGACGCAAATCGGCGATCGCCGCTTCTGGTATTCTACTGGGTAATACACCCGGTTCTGTTTCTTCAGGCGGTTCTTCTCCTATCGGTTCTAGAGGTTCGGGGGGAAGCGGCGTTTCAATGTCCTCTTCTGGATTATCAGCTAACCGATTAATCTCTAAATCAAGATCGCTTGGAGGCAGTATAGGCAAGGGATTTGCATCATCGTAAACGGGCGGATTAGCAGGGGGCGGTGGGGGTAAGGTGGGTATGACTAAAGGCTCTCGATAAGGAGAATTAGAAGAAATGGGAGGGAGTTGCAAAACGGGGGGCGGAGGTAGCTCCAGAGATGCACGGGGGGGAGGTAAGACAAAGGAAGAGGGATTTCCAGCACTGGAGCTATTAACTGAACTATTGCCAGGAGCATTGGCAATGGGTTGTTGGGGTTGCCATGCTTCAGGATTAATGGGAGGTAGAGTTAGTTGGGAAGGGCTGTTGAGATTGGGCAGACGTTCTAATTGTTCGGGAGTCAGTTCGACTAAGTCAACTGTATTCAGAGAAGTGCGCGAGTTGCCACTTCTGGTGGGGATGTTAATCCACAATAGCCCATGAAAGGCAACGGAGGCGATCGTGGCAATCCAAAAGGGTTGGAGAACCGGTTGCCGTTGTTGGGGAAAGAGGGGAGAGTAAGTCATGGGAAGGGAATGGGGAATAGGGAATGGGGAATGGGGAATAGGGAATTCTCATGTTTCCGTTTCGGCGTTTCCCTCTACTGCCGATTAATTACTCCCCATGATAATCAGTAGGGAGAAGTAGGAGAGGGGGAGTTGGGGGAATTGTTCTAGATTAGTATAGATTTTTTGATTGGGTTGGGTGGCTCGTTCGACAATATAGGCTTGTTTGAGTAGATTACGCTCTTTGAGAAATTGCCATACTTGTCCATAAACGGAACTGACTTTCATTAAGACAACGACTTCTGAAGAGTTTAAGGCTTGTTCTAGGCGATCGATATGGTAGAGTGCCGGTAAAATGGTCAACCGTTGATCCCGAATAGTGAGAGGGAGTCCAAGAACGGCTGCGGCTGCCATGGGTGAGGCGATACCAGGAATCACTTCTATGGAGGCTTGGGGATGTTGTTTGGTTAGGGTTTGGGCAAGATAGTTGAAGGTACTATAAAAACTAATATCGCCTTCGCAAGCAAAGGCAATATCGTGTCCTTGTTGAAGGTAAGACCAAACTTGTTGAGCTGCATCTGTCCAAGCTTGGTACAAAAGGGTTTCATCTTGTAGATAGGGAAAGGTGAGGGAGAGTTGGATTTGTTGGGGCTTGAGCCAGGGTTGGATAATGGTTTCAGCTACACCGGGTTGGTTGTTGAGTCCGGAGGGAAAGGCAACAACAGGAGCATTTTGTAATTGCCGCAATCCTTTGAGGGTAATTAATTCTGGATCGCCTGTACCGATCCCAATGCCGTAAAGAGTTCCGAGTTGCACAAATCTAGAGAAATATAAACAAATGTTAAGGTGTCTATTGGTTATTTGATTGTAACCCAGCGATGGAGTGATGTCCTATTGCTGATTGCTGATGACACGAAGGGACTATACGGATGGCGGAGTAATCACTCAGGGGCAAAGATCGAGAAAATCATCCACTTAGTTCACCCGATAAGATGAGGTCAGTTGATCTTTTTTCAGCAATACTATACAAGGAAAGTGTTGATTTTATGACTTATGTGTATTCATCCGGCAATGCTCCTGGAAGAAAGACAGTTAACCTATCGTAGGCTCAGTGAGATTTTGTATTTGCTTGATGATATTAAGCGAACCACAGATCCAGAGCGACATAAGGAGCTGACAGAACAAGCGAGTCAGTTATGTATTGAATTAAGATATCATTATTCTCAGTTAGTCCCCGATCCAAATCTTGATGGTGGTATCGCGACTTGCAGTAGCCATGAGCGATCGCCGCGGACTAATGGCGATCGCGTTAATGTCCTTGAGATGTTCCCTCAAAGTCTGTCTGATTTTCAAGGTATTTAAATCCCAGATCATTAAGCTACCATCAGCACTTCCGGCAATGAGTTGTTGATTGTCTGAGCTAAAGGTAACTGCTCTTACCCAGTCAGGAGAGGGTAAAAAGGTATGCTGGGATGAAAGGTTTTGACTCGGTTGAGATAAACGCCAAAGTTTTACGGTTAGATCGCTACTACCACTAGCTAAGTATTGGGAATCTCGACTAAAGGCGATCGCATTAATATCTCCTTGATGTCCATTAAGTTGGGTGATAAGTTCTCCAGTGTCTACACGCCACAAATAGATTTGATTACCACTACTTCCAGACGCAATGTATTCACCCTCTGGACTAAAGGCAACAGTATTGATCCCACGGGGATGAAGGATGGACTGATGGCGATCGCTTTCAATAAACCAAGTTTGCAATCGGCGATCATCTCCGCCACTGGCGATCGCCTTTCCCTGGGGATGATACGCTAAAGAGAGAGTTACCGCACTCTGATAATGCTCTAGGGGAGTACAATACACCGTTCCCGTACCAAAGTCCCAAATCTTAATCGCATCATTAATACTGCCACTAGCCAATTGATGTTCTACAGGACTAAACGCCAAGGTTAAAACCGGTTGAGTATGAAAGTTTAAAGTTTCTTCTAAGCCCCCTGTTTCTAGATTCCAAATTTTGATCGAACAGTCAAAACTACCACTGGCTAACAATTGCCCATCGGGACTGATCGCCAAGGCAGAAACTGAACCTCGATGCCCCTCTAAGGTTTGCACACAGTGCCAGGTTTTTGCCTCTGAAGGCAGGAAAATTTGTGGGCGTGGGGGGGGAGGTGGTGGCAGTTTTTTTTCCGGTTTGAGGGCATGATAAGCGTCCCTAGCACAGCGATATCGGTGTTTCGTTCCAAGCTGAATGAACCGATCTAAAATGGCTCCCAGTTTATCACTGATTTGAGTATCTCCTAAGTATTCGCGCCACACCCAAACCGCTTCTGAGTTATCAAAAAGAAGGAAGGGAGACACCTGAGTTAAAAGGTATAAACAAGTGACTCCTAAACTGTAGAGATCGCTGGCATAAATAGCTTTACCTCGAATTTGTTCGGGAGCCACATATTCGGGAGAACCGATGGTGGTTCCAGTGTTGAAAAGGGCGGTTTCCGTCACATATTTAGCGGAACCAAAATCGACTAAACTATATTCGCCATTTAAACCTTGAATAATATTGGCGGGTTTAATATCCCGGTGAATGACTTGCCGGTCATGGATATAATTGAGAACGGGTAAAAGTTTTTTTAGTAAGTCCCGAATTTGAGGCTCTGTCCATTTTCCCGTTTGCTCTAAAATGACCTCTAGATTTTCTCCGGGTCGATATTCTTGGACTAAATAGTAGCGATCGCCTTCGTAGAAATAATTATAAAATTTTGGGATTTGGGGATGATTGCCCAGTTGATAGAGCCGTTTGGCTTCTTGTTCAAATAAGTCGGTTGCTTTACTGATCTGATCGGGATTTTGGCTAGCAAAGATTAATTGTTTGATGGCACAACGGCGCGTAGTTTCTTGACTTCTATCGAGAGCCAGAAACGTGCATCCAAATCCCCCCTGACCAATTTTTTTAATCGCTTGATAGTGTTGCTTGAGGATCAGGCTTTGCCCACAGGTTTGACAGTACTTCGCGCCCTGGGGATTTTGGGGGAATCTGCAATGGGGGTTCAAACAGTAAGACATGGGGTAATTAATAATTAACAATTAACAATTAATACGATGCGATCGCCGATTGTTCCCATTGGAGCATTTCCCCCAGGATGAACGCGATCAAATATCCCTCGATTCCAACATTGCCCCTTTACAACTGTACACACAAATCGGAACTCGCTTATAGGCTGGTGTCCCGCTTTGGGGATCGATCTTAGCCTTAAACAAAACATTCGCTTCTGGATAAAACATAAATGCCGCACCCTCACGAATTGCGCCGCAGATAATTTCAATATTCTCTAAGTCGCCTGCATCGCCCTTCACACTCACTCTTTGATGTTCTGTAAATCCTGCTTTTTTGACATCTCTAGGATTCATTAAAATACAATAGCGATGGGGCATTCCTCGATATTTATCGGCAGTGCGGTAGACTACCGTATTATGTTGGGTATAGCTGCGTCCACTGCCTAAAATCAAGACAATTCCTTGGCTCTCTTTGGGGAGGTTAAACGCACTGATCTCTGGAATTGATAACTGGGGAAGGGGCGTAATCTTCATCTTGGCTTTGCCCGAATCTGTGGCGAATTTGGGTTCGGTAAAGATGCGTCCTTCAATGGTAAATTCAGCTTCGGTTTGATCGATTTCTCTGATTTTCTGATATCCAGGAATCGTTTGTGCAATTAATGCCCGGATATATTGGGTATCCTGGAGTTTGCGCCAGTTGACTGGGGTTTCTCCATGGCGACGGTGGGCAATTTCAGCGATCAACTCAACTTCAGAGACTAAATCCGAGTTTTCAGGGGTTAAATGGCTTTTTCCGGCTTCATTCAGGCGCACAAAGTTATTCCCGGATTCGGTGGTGGTTTTATGGGGATTTTCAAAGCGATTGAAGACGGGTAAAAGTAAGGTGTGGTGTTGGGCTAGTCCGTGAAAATGTCCTAAGTTGGGTTTGGTAGCTACATAAAAAATGGTGTCGATTTGGGATAGGGCATTTTGGGCTTGGTTTAAGTCGGGATTGGCTCCATACAGGTTGCCGCCTAAACAAAACAGGGTGTCAATTTTTCCAGATTCGGCGGCATCGATTAAGGCACGGGTGTCATAACCGTGGGTGTCGCCTAAGTCTTTGCCTAAAAGTTGGGAAAGAGCTTGTTTTATTTCTGCTCGCAAACGCACGGTTACGCCCATAGAACCGACTCCTTGCACATTGGAATGACCGCGAATGGGCATGGTTCCTGCACCGAGTTTACCCGCGTTTCCAGTGAGTAAGGCGGTATGGGCAATACAGCGTACATTATCTACCCCATTTATTTGTTGGGTAATGCCCATTGCCCAGGCAAAAATAACGGTATTGGACGTGCCGATCGCGTAGGCGGCTTCTTCTATTTCTTCTTGCGATAATCCACAAGTTGTGGTAATGTCAATCCAGTTTAAGTTGCCTGAGTAATCGATGATTTCTTGCCAGCCTTCCGTATAAAATTGACAATATTCGCGCTTGACAAGATTTTGCTCAATCAGTGCTTTTTGAATGCCCAGAAATAGAGCCGTATCGCTGCCGGGAATGGGCTGTAAATATATGGTGGAAATGTCTGAGCCACCCTTGAGTAAGGATTTAATGGGAAAGGCAGGGGAAGCAAACTTAACTAGACCAACTTCCAATTGAGGATTAATAATAATGACTTTACCACCGCGATCGCGAATTTTAATCAGTTCATTCATTAACCGGGGATGGTTGGCTGGGGCGTTTGAACCGACTAAAACCACACAGTCTGAGTGTTTCAGGCTCTCCAAACTCACCATGGAAGTTCCCGAACCAAACACCTGTTTTAAGCCTACTCCAGAGGCAGAATGGCACAAATCCGAACAATCGGCTAGGTTATGGGAGCCACTCGCCCGCATCATCAATTGTAGGAGATAAGCTGCTTCATTCGACGATCGCCCAGAACTGTAACTGGCGATGCGCTCCCCAGGTTGATGAAACGCTTGTTCGGCAATCTGATAGACTTCTGACCAAGAAATGCGCCGGTAGTGAGAGGTTCCTGCTTCTAACAATAGGGGATAACTTAATCGTCCTAGGCGATCGCACTCTTGAGAACTCAGACGCTGTAACTCGTCTATACTATAGCGTTCCCAGAAATTGAGAGAGATGGGGGGTTGCAATTCAGCGGCGATCGCCTCTACACTCTTAGCGCAGCGTTGCAAATACTCCCCCGCTTCATTCACAAATCCACCCTTATGTCCCCCTGTTCCCCACGCACAGGACAAACAAGCACTCTTATGATTCAATGTTTGCCAAAGCTTCACCCCTTGAGGTGAAACGGTTTGTTCTGCCCAATATTGAATCACGGGTAGACCCCCACCAGCTTGAGGGGTAGAATCAGAAGCAGTCATGGGAATAGCCTGAATTTTATCGATTCGATATTATAGCGCTTTGCGTTAGGGAATAATAGGGAATAGCCGTGGTAACGTGAAGATTCCAGCAAGGAACTGATGGTATGCCAACTCAACCAGCTATCTGGATGAAGAGGCTTTATCCTTGGCCGATTGCCAACCTAAGCTAGACTAGCTGTCACTATGACCCAAACTTGGAATAGCGAACTTTACGAGAGCAAACATTACTATGTTTCTCAACTGGCAACAGACTTAGTTACCCAACTTGCCCCCAAACCTGGAGAACTTATCCTCGACCTCGGTTGTGGAACGGGTCATTTAACCGCTAAAATTGCCGAGTCTGGAGCCACGGTTATCGGCTGCGATAATTCTGGGTCTATGATTGCCCAAGCTCAGGCGAATTATCCCCAAATTGAGTTTAAGTTAGAGAATGGGGAACAGTTATCCGAAACTCACGTTTTTGATGCTATTTTTTCCAATGCCGCACTCCATTGGATGACGAATGCACAAGCCGTAGTTCAAGGCATCCAAAATGCCCTGAAACCGGGTGGACGGTTTGTGGCAGAATTTGGCGGGAAAGGGAATGTGCAAGCGATTGTTACTGCTGTTGAAGAAACCTTAGCTGCTCAAGGTTATTCTGCACCCCAAAAAAATTGGTATTTTCCTACTATTTCTGAATATGCATCCCTGCTCGAAAATAATGGTTTAGAAGTGAGATTTGCCCAACTGTTCAATCGCCCAACAGTATTAGAGGGCGAGGACGGTTTACGGAATTGGATCGCAATGTTTGCCTCTCACTTACTCTCCCCCGTTCCCCTCAATGAGCGAGAAGAACTCTTAAACAGCATTGAAACCACTTTGCAAACCCATCTGTATCAACAGAACAGTTGGTTTGCCGATTATCGCCGCCTACGAATCGAAGCAATTAAAAATTAAAAATGATTTTAAAACTCCCCATCTCCACATCCCCATTCCCCCATCCCCCTATCCCCTCATCCCCCTATCTTGGTAGGATTGAAGACACTAAATCGGAAACACAGAAGGTAGAAGCATGGCATCCATCCGCGAGTTGCACCAACAGCTTGTGACGAAAGAGCGATCGGCAGTAGAATTGGCCCAAGAGGCACTCGATCGCATTGAAACCCTAGAACCGAAGCTTCATAGTTTTTTGGCGGTGATGGGAGAACAAGCTCTAACCCAAGCCAAGGCTGTTGATGAGAAAATAGCAGCCGGAGACGAGATCGGGCCGTTGACGGGTATTCCGATCGCTGTTAAAGATAATATGTGTACCCCTGGAGTGCCCACGACTTGTGCCTCCAAGATTCTCCAGAACTTTGTCCCCCCCTACGAATCTACGGTGACTCAAAAGCTCAAAGACGCAGGAGCGGTTATCGTCGGTAAAACTAATCTGGATGAGTTTGCCATGGGTAGCTCCACGGAAAACTCCGCCTATCAACTCACCGCTAACCCCTGGGATATAACCCGCGTTCCGGGAGGATCATCCGGAGGTTCTGCGGCGGCTGTCGCTGGCTCAGAATGCCCTGTATCCCTCGGCTCGGACACTGGGGGGTCGATTCGGCTTCCAGCTTCGTTTTGCGGCATTGTCGGCTTAAAACCGACGTATGGGTTAGTGTCCCGATATGGTTTGGTTGCTTATGCCTCATCGTTGGATCAAATTGGGCCCTTTGGACGTACAGTTGAAGATGCGGCTATTGTCTTAGAGGCGATCGCCGGTTACGATCCCAAAGACTCCACCAGCCTCAATGTCAAAATTCCCTCCTACAGCCATTTACTCAGACCCAATCTCAGATCGAAAGGGCGGCTCAGAATTGGGATTATCACCGAAACCTTTGGCACAGGATTAGATCCAGAAGTCGATGAAGCGGTGAAAAAAGCCATTAGTCATCTACAAGATTTAGGGGCAGAAATTCAAACCATTTCTTGTCCTAACTTCCGCTATGGTTTACCAGCCTATTATATTATCGCCCCCTCTGAAGCATCGGCGAACCTAGCCCGCTATGATGGAGTAAAATACGGATTTCGTGCCGAAGAGGGGGATAACCTACTCTCCATGTATGAAAAAACCCGCGCCCAAGGATTCGGTCAAGAAGTGAAACGGCGGATTATGATTGGAACCTATGCCCTATCTGCGGGATATTATGATGCCTACTATCTCAAAGCCCAGAAGGTACGCACGTTGATTAAAAAAGACTTTCAAAAAGCGTTTGCGGCTGTTGATTTATTGGTTTCTCCCACTGCTCCGACTACCGCATTTAAGGCGGGTGAAAAAACGAAAGATCCCATTAGCATGTATCTCTCAGATTTAATGACCATTCCCGTTAATTTAGCTGGTTTGCCTGGGTTGAGCATTCCCTGCGGATTCGATCGACAAGGACTACCGATTGGACTACAATTAATCTCTGATGTATTGCGCGAAGATTTATTATTGCAAGTTGCCCACACCTACGAACAAACCACAAGCTGGCACTTAAAGCAACCCTCTCTGTAATCAAGACAACTCCGGGGTTGGGTTCTTTTTCTTTAGAATTAAGAGAACGGATAGCCACGGGGTTGCTCTTCGTTTGTTGTTATTCCCCCTAGAAATTATGTTGAGGGTTTTATTTCATCAAGAATTATGGATTTTTTTGGCCGGTTTGGCGATCGCCTATGGAGGGCTGTGTTGGTATTTTTGGGCGACCCAAACTCGGTTAATTTTTTTTCCCGTGGAAGAAATTACTCGCACCCCAGCCGATATCGGTTTAGACTATGAAGAGGTTTGGGTGGAGTCCGTAGAACCAGGAGTTAAGTTACATGGATGGTGGATTCCCAATGAAAGAAGCGATCGCCTGCTGCTCTATCTCCACGGTAACTCTGATAACATCGGTACAAACGTCTATCACTCTGGCCGATTTTACCATCTCGGCTTTTCCGTATTCCTCTTTGATTATCGCGGATATGGTCAATCCAAGGGCGAATTTCCCACGGAGAAACAGGTTTATGAAGATACGGATACCATCTGGAAATACTTGGTGAACGAGCGGGGGATAGCACCAGAACAGATTGTAGTGTATGGTCATTCTCTAGGAGGCGCGATCGCGATCGAATTAGCTACCAAACACCCGGAAATTTCCCATCTGATCATTGAAGGATCGTTTACTTCCCTGCGACGAATGGGGGATTATCGCTATCCTTTACTAAACATCTTACCCATCGATCTTTTATTGCAAAATCAATTTAATTCCCGGGCAAAAGTTCCTCAATTAAAAATGCCCACCCTCTTCATTCATGGACAACAAGATAGCGCTGTTCCTTTCTTTATGAGCGAAGAACTTTTTGCTGCGGCTCCTGAACCCAAAGAACTCTGGCTTTTTCCCCCTGGCGATCATACCACCGTTGCCCCTTTAGCTGGAGAAGAATACTTCAAAACCGTCCGTGAATTTGTAAACCTGCCCGTTTTTCCCATTCCCAGCCATTATCTCAATCCGCCAAAATAATACAACGCAAAGCCCTCTCTAGGCTATGGACTTTTCCTAGATTGGATAGAACGAGCTGCTTTAGTACTATCCCATTCTAATAAATGGGTGCGATCGAGTTGAATCGTTTTGCGCGGACGAACGGGAGAATAGCCTAAAACTTTGCAAATTTCTGCTGCGACTGCTTTAGCTAAAAAAGGGGGGACTGAATTCCCCACTTGTCGAAATCCGTGCCATTTGGTGCGATGAAATCGAAACCAGTCAGGGTAAGAATGGAGTCTGGCAGCTTCGCGAACCGTAATACATCGAGGCTCAAAGGGATGGATGGGGCGGGGAGACGTATAGCCGCCGCGATCGCTAGGTGTACCGGCTCTTAATGTATTACAAAGTCCCTTGGGATCTAATCTCAAAAAACGACTAATCGGTTCAATTTTTCCCGGTTTTGTTGCCTTAAATCGCTGGATGGATTTGGGAGTATGATGAGTTTTTAAGCTAGAGGTTAGCAGGGTTTTATCGTACTTTCGCGTATAAGAATAATCATCGACTAACCTTAACATCCCATGTAAGAGTTTACCATACTGACTATAGTTTCTAAAAGCAGCTTTCACCCAATCCCTGGTTTCTAACTCCGGATATCGGTAGAGTTTAGGCAGTCCTCCAATGGCATCTTTAACGGTCGGATGAGAATCAAAATAAGGAGCGTTATTGCTCGTCTGAGTTAAGGTGAATTGGGTTAAGGGTAGGGGAAACTGGGGAGGGGATAAATCTTGACGACATCCGAGTAAAAAGAGTCGTTCTCGGTTTTGAGGCACGCCATAATCACGAGCATTTAAGACTCTATTCTGGACTTGATAATCATGGTAGGCAAACTTTTCGATAATTTCTTCAATAAATAAACGATGGGGTCCGATCGCCATGCCTTTAACATTTTCCATGACAAAAAATTTAGGTTGCAGATCGGCAACTAGACGGATAAAATGGTAAACCAATCCGTTGCGAGGATCGTCTAGAGCACGTTTGCCAATCACGGAAAATCCTTGACAAGGAGGCCCGCCAAAAACAACATCAATGGGTTTCTTGCCAATAGCTGATTGTTCCCGAATTTCTGCTGCTGTAATCTGGGAGATGTTAGCACAAAGAATTGTCCAATGGGGAAAATTATATTCATGAACTCCGCAGTGAATGGGGTCTATTTCTACGGATGCCAAAATATCAAACCCCGCTTGCTCAAAACCTAGGGTCATTCCTCCTGCACCGGCAAATAAATCTACAGCGATCGGTCTAGACACCGTTTTGAAATACTGATGAGATAACGCTATAGTATAGCATAATTGGATGCAGTCGAAAGAGGTAAAATAATGCAGCGATCGCTCCCACGAATAGTAATTTTCAGTCTGAGTCTTTTTCTGGCTATCATTTTAGCAGCCATGCCAGGAAGAACCGATGATGGAATTCATCCCGACAATTGTAGTTTTAAGGGTATCCAGCTTTATGGAAAGGTGAAAGTGGTGGAACATTTCCCAGATATTCAGGTGCAAGTGGTTGAGTCATTCCCAGATTTAAAGGTCAAGTGGGTCGAGCATTTTCCTGATGCCTGTGGAAAATGGGAGCCAGTTGAGCATTTTCCAGATTTCAAAATTCAATATGTCAACAGCTTTCCGGATATCAAAATCAAGCTTGTCGATTCTTTTCCAGGGATGGATTCTTGATTATTTGGATTTTCGAGTGATTTTGAGCATTTGATTACCGCCACGCTGTAATTGGTATTCAACGGTCTGAATTTGACAATTATAGCCTTGATAGTCTAAGGTGTCTAGAACAAGTGGAAGATAGGGCGATCGCTCTAAATTCAACGTAAGTAACGGGAAAATTCGGACTTCTGTGCAAACTCTTAAGAGTTCCTGGATAGATTGGAGATGAAGCTCTTGATTAAAGTGGTCAGAATACAAAAATAAGAAGTGGGAACATAAACCCAACTCATATTCGAGATCGGCATACCTTAAGTGTGGCAGTTCGCCGATTTCATAGCGACCTTCGGCTTTTCCCTGTTCATAATCTTGACTAAATAATTGCAAGGCTCTTTCTCGATTTTGCCTTAAGTCTTGGGGCGATTGATGATAACTCCAAATCCAATCCTTGGCACTGCGCTTAACTTGGTCAATAACATCATCAACGACTGCATAAAATTGATCTTGAATCTCTTTGGCGCTAAAGCAATAGAGGGGATCGATAGATTGGATCTGATATCCTTTAGCAGTCCCTTCTGCATTGAAACTAGCTGGCCCATCTGCAACGCTGAGTATCTTTTTTTGTAAGTCAGATTCTGTTAAGTTGAAAAGTTTCGTATATTCATCAAGTGACCGCCCAAAGGGAACGACTCGATCTAATTGCATGGCCATAGATATCTCCTCTATGTTATGTTTTTACTACAAAAAGTTAATCGGCTATGGAGAAGCCGCGACGGGTTGATTTGTGCGGTGCTTCTTGGACTTGAAAAATAATGCGATCGCGCTCTTCTCCTCCTACTGTTTTAACTTCGAGTTCCCAACTGCCCAGTTTCATATTCCAAAATAAGGAATTCAATTGGCTTGTGGCTATTCTTTCACCATTTAACCACCATTCTACCGGTTCTTCTAGTTTACCCGCTAATTTAAATTCTAGTCGATTGTCTTGCTTGGCTTGGGGCGCAAGCAAGAAATAATCATCATTTTCTGGAAAGACAATTCTGAGTTGTCCTTGCCATTGATTTTGGGGCTGTTGGGAGAGCCATTCATTATATTCTGGAGGCAGTTCTGCGGGCTGGTTTTGAGAATTGGATATTTCGATATCTTGCGGATACAGGTATTCTAAAACAATTGCAGAAGGACAATTAAAATTAGAGTCAGATGTTGTAGACAAAGATTCCGTAGGGGCGGGTTCACCAGCCATTGGGTTGATAGACGACGATGTAAATAAACCCGCCCCTACATCCGGTTCCAATTGAGATAAATTCTCCTGAACAATTTGTCCGGTAACTGCACAAATGGGGTGCTGAATTAAACTCGATGGAGGTGAAAAATATGCCGGTTCTCTAGTTTCGTGTAACTGTTGCATAATCCGATGCCAGAGGGGAGCTGCCCCCATGACTCCAGAGACTTGCTGCATAGCAGTTCCATCGAAGTTTCCTACCCAGGTGGCGACGGTATAATCTGTGCTAAAGCCGACGGTCCAGGTATCGCGATAATCGGAAGATGTTCCGGTTTTGACGGCCGCAGGAAAGGGCAAGTTTAATACAGAGTCTACCCCAAAAGCCGTGGCACGGGCATGGCGATCGCCCAACATATCCCTCACCAGTTCCCAAGAGGTCGGTTCTGGCGTGCCCTCTAGCTGTTCTGTTTCTTCGCCAAAATAGGTAACTAAAGGCACGGCTTTACCTTGATGCGCCACTCTCAGATAGGCGGCTGCCAACTCCCATAAACTCACCTCTCCACTGCCCAAGGTTAACCCTAATCCATAGTATTCTGGATCTTGGCTCAGATGGGTAAATCCCAGTTTCTGTAAATGTTTGAGGAACACTGGAACCCCCACTTGTTCCAATACGCGCACGGCAGGCACATTCAGGGAGTTAGCCAGGGCTAAACGCACTCGCACCGGCCCTAAAAAGGTTTCGCTATAATCCACAGGTTTGTATAGTTTAGCGCCAGGAATGGCATAAGTGGTGGGCACGTCAGCAAGGATGGTTTGGGGGCGGATAACCTGTTGCTCTAGAGCCAATTGGTAGAGGAATGGTTTCAGGGTTGAACCCGGTTGGCGCAAGGCTTGCACGCCATCATTTTGCCCTTGCAGACTATCGTTAAAGTAGTTGGGGGACCCCACATAGGCAAGGACTTCTCCAGTATGATTATCGATGACGAGGGCGGCTGCATGGTGGACTTGTTTGGGGGCGAGAGCGGCAACCACTTGCTGCACTTGGGTGGCGACGAATTGCTGTAGGGCGCTATCTAGGGTGGTGCGGATGGTTCCCCCGTCAGTGGTGGGGAGCTGCTGGGAAACCCAGAAGAGGAAATGGGGGGCGGCGAGAATTCCCTGTTGTCGCGATCGCAGATAAACTTGTTCAGTATACGCCCGTTCTGCCTCTATAGCCGTAACCATCTTATCCGCCACCATCCGCTCTAAAACATAGCGCTGCCGAGTTTTCAACGCTTGCCAATGGTAGTAGGGGTCGAGGTCGATAGGGTCATTCGGTAGAGATGCAAGCAGAGTCGCTTGAGCCAAATTCAACTCCGCAGCCGGAAGACCAAAATAAGTACGAGCCGCAGTTTCCACCCCATACAAGTTACTCCCCATGGGCAGTCGGTTAATATACGCAGCCAGCAGAGTATCCTTATCCATACCCGCACTTAAGCGCCAGGATGTCCAAATTTCACCCACTTTATTGGGGAGAGTACGGGGAGTCGGATGGAGCATCCGCGCCAGTTGCATCGTAATAGTCGAGGCTCCGCTCACTATTTCTCTAGCTTGAAGTGTTTCTAAAATAGCACGAGAAACCGCAATAACATCCACCGAACCATGCTGATAATAGCGCTTATCTTCCGCCGCAATAATCGCTTGAATAAAATACGGGGACATCTCATCCAGAGAAACCACCATCGTATGGTCTTGGTCGCGGGTAAGCAGGGTTCCCAAAGGCAGTCCATAGCGGTCTTCAAACGTTATTGCACCATCGGTTTGAGCAATATCTTGGGCACGAATAGGGATGAGATAAGGCACAGAACGGAGGGTTAAGGCAAGTAAAATTACACCTAGAATCAGGCGGAAGGGAAATTTATATTTTCCATGCCATAATTTACGCCAGTGTTGCATAATTGACTCATAAACAGTTGAATTTCAGAGGAAGCGCATCATCATGATTAATTATAGACCGGCAGAGCTAACTGATTTAGAGATCATTTTACAACTGGTTCAAGAATTTCATCACAGTGAGAAACTGGATTTTGATGAAAAACTAGATGCTCAAGCTTTAGAACAGTTAATCAGCGATTCATCTTTAGGAGAACTTTTCCTGATTCAACAAGATGATGAAATCATTGGCTATGTTATTGTAGCTTGGGGTTATAGTTTGGAATTCAGAGGAAGAGATGCGTTTATCGATGAATTTTATCTCAGATCCCAGTACCGTCAACAGGGGATTGGGACTCAAACTCTATCATTTGTAGAAAAGACCTGTCAAGAGTTAGGAATACAAGCCGTTCATCTAGAAGTTGATTTTGAAAATCCTGATGCACAACGTCTTTATCACCGAGTTGGATATCAACGTCATCACCGTTTTTTGATGACGAAAATACTCTAGCATAATCTTGAAAGCAATTTACAGGTTAATCATTTATGGTACTACAGGTTGAACAAGCAGTAAGTCAAGCGCGACTTTACTTTGAAAAACTCTTACCTCAGTTAGGGGAAGGGATTGAAGACTTGCAACTCGAAGAAGTCGAGTTTTCTGAAGATAAATGGCTGATTACTTTGGGATATACCCGCCCAACTAAGATAAAGCAGAATCCCCTATTGCCCGTTGCCGATAACTGGCAATATGAACGAGTCTATAAGATATTTACAATCAACTCAAAAACGAATGAAGTTGAATCAATGAAAATTCGAGAATTATCGACCTAATCCTGTAGATACACTGTCTTAAGTTACCTTTTCTCGCTGAAAGGTTAACTTCATTTCGGGTAAGTCCGAGGCTTGCAAACGACGCTTAATTTCTTCTTTGGCTGCTTCAAAGGTGGGAAATTCATCACTGGGGCCAAAGGGGATACCAAAACCAGAACCGACTTCTAGGATTTTGATATTCACTTTCGCAGGCACTAACCATTTACGGGGAGAGATATGAAATTTAGTGATATACCCGACTCCATTATCCAAGCGATTGACAGAGGCAAAATCCTGTAGATATTCTTCGACTAATAGCCATGATTGACGGTCAACGCTGGCTAGAAGATACAGCGTTTCAAACTTGCATGAATTAGCCTCTATTTTTTGATAATCGATATATCCAGATGCACTATTGTAGAGGTCACGTTCATGCCATACATCTTCGGGGTCGTTATACCATTGATATTTCTCATGCTTGTAAGGTCTTTTTAAATCAGTGGAAAAGCTTTTGACAAACAAGCCAATTTTATCAGTGCCACGAAGAAAGCGAAATGCACCCTCGTTACTATATTTTTGTGGGTCGATATGTCGTTTGTGCAACAGATCTTTTACCGTTGTAGTACCTGACTTTTTGGAGCGGCTGCCATAGCCTCGCTTACCTGTTTTATAATCTTCACGTATGGTGGTTATTTTGTTTTTGATTTTATCTTCATCAATGGGGTCATTAAACAAAATTCCGATCAAATCCGCATCATAAGGTCTCATTCTCTGAAATAAGCGACTATGAAAGTATTGTCTATCAGTTTCTGACTGCATTTGACTTAAGGATTCAGGGGTTACCGCTTTTATGGATATTCCCGCTAACTTAGCATCATGATATTTGCGAATTTCTTGTGTTTTTTCTTGATAGTAGAAATAATCATACACATGCAGTTCTATTGCGTAGCCATTGACATATAAACGATAGACATCGATATAACGGACTGATTCCCAATTGGAACTATAGGTTTTACGAGAATTCAATGATGCCTTGATCAAGGGGTTTTCTTTTCCATCCCCAAGACTGAAATTATATTTTTCTTTGAAGGCAGTTATATCTATAGAAATGTGAATGATATCCAGGGATAATAACTTCTTGTGAAACCACCAATAATCATAATCTGAATCGACAATATCTTTGCGGGGAGGTTCAATACCAAGGATGAAGGCAAAATCGGAAATAGCGACTAGGGTTTCTCGTAAGAGGGTTTCGGTGGGTAATACTTTTTTGGATTTGACTGGACTCTCGTTTAAGTGAGGATGATATTTTGCAATGCGCTGCTTTTCTACTTCATCAAGTTTATCTTTACTCACCAACTCATAGTAAATGGTAAATTGTGTTTTCTTCTGCGCTTCAAGTTGATCGATGCGATGATGGGTTTTACCTTTCCAGCGTTTACAGATGTTTTTGGCTTGGCCAATGTACCATACCTTCTGGGTTTCATCCAAAACGTAATAGATCCCGGAGGACTCTGGAAGTAACTCTTTGGTTTGTAGGGGGATGTGGGGGAGTTGGAGAAGATTGCGATCGCCTTTCATACCCTTAAGTACAACTAAGTTTATACCTTATTATACCTAAATCTGCGGAACGGTAGAAATGGGCGATCGCCCCCTACAAACAAGTCAAACTCCTGATTAATTCTACTCAATCAATTTTGGGCGATTCTAACCCTGTGAAGAGTTCCGCAAGAAACGGGTGGCGATCACAGTTAACCCTCGGTAGAGTAACAGATAGGCATTCAAAAGAGTCAGTCTCTATGCAGAATGAAGATTATACTCGTATTGCTGAGGCGATCGCCTTTATGCGTCAACATCACTTAAATCAACCCGATTTAGCCCGTGTCGCTCAACATATTGGACTCAGTAAATATCACTTTCAACGACTATTTACTCAATGGGCAGGCATTAGCCCAAAACGGTTTTTGCAGTATCTAACCGTTGAATATGCAAAATCACAAATTCAGCAGTCTAAAAACTTACTCGATTTAACCTCAGATATCGGTTTATCCAGCCCCGGACGATTGCACGACTTATTTGTAACCTTAGAAGCTATGTCTCCTGGAGAATTCAAAGCCGGTGGAGCCGGTTTGCACATTGCATACGATTTTTATCCCACTCAGTTTAGTTTATCTCTAATTGCCACCACTCCTCGTGGCGTTTGTAATCTATATTTTTTAGCGGAAACCGAACGAAAACAAGCAGAACAGATATTACGAAAATCTTGGCCAAATTCTGAAATTATCCGAGATAAAGATGCGACTGAACCCCTATTTCAACAAATTTTTCACTCAGAACCTTTGAACCATGCCCAACAACCCTTAGCTCTCTTAGTTAAAGGCACTAACTTTCAAATTCAAGTGTGGCGAGCGCTATTGAATATTCCCTTTGCCCAGATAACCAGTTATCAAACCATTGCCAATACAATCGGTCGTCCAACAGCAGTTAGAGCGGTAGCCAATGCGATCGGTAAAAATCCCATTTCTTATTTAATTCCCTGTCATCGCGTCATTCGACAATCAGGAGAATTGGGGGGTTATCGCTGGGGATTAGAGCGCAAGAGCGCCATGATGGGTTGGGAAGCCAGCTATAGCGCTTCGCGCGGTAATAGGTAATAGGTAATAGGAAAACAGTTTTTCAGGCTATAGTGCCCATTTTTAAGCCTTTTCAGGGGAATGCACTTTAGCATGAAAAGTTCGATTGTACCTAATAACATCGAAAAGCACTGTAAATCAAGAACTTCCAGAACAGATCAGGAGAGTACAATGAGAGTTTTAGATGTAATTCAATTGTTCCTTTTAGCTGCATTATGGGGAGGATCTTTTCTGTTTATGCGAATCGGAGCGCCTGTTTTTGGCCCCGTTTGGTTAATTGAATTGCGTGTTTTATTAGCCGGTTTAGCCTTACTACCCCTGTTAATTCGCCTTAATCTTTGGTCTGAGGTGCGCCGTAAAATCATTCCTTTATCAGTCGTCGGTTGTCTGAATTCCGCTTTGCCTTATTTATGTCTGGCTTTTGCCTCTGTCTTTCTGCCTGCCGGATTTACATCAATCTTGAATGCAACTTCGCCATTATTTGGCATCTTTATTGCTGTTGTCTGGTTTCAGGAAAAACTCAGTCTAAATCGCATCATAGGGTTCTTTTTTGGATGGATTGGAGTCAGTATTTTGGTCGGATGGAAAGCCTTTGATGCTACGCCTTCGTTTGTTTTAGCTGTAGGTATCGGTTTGTTAGCTCCGGTGATGTATGCGATCGCAGCTCCTTATACGAAACAACAATTATCTGATGTTCCTCCCTTAGTCATTGCCATCATGAGCCAACTGAGCGCCGCTCTGTTCCTGCTACCCGCCTTACCTTTTACTGTCCCCAAACAGGTTCCAGCATTGGAGATTTGGCTCTCTGTACTGGCATTAGCCCTCTTTTCAACCGCGATCGCTTCTATTCTCTATTTTCGACTGATTCAGAATGTCGGGGCAACCAAGGCTTTGACGGTAACCTATTTAATTCCAGTGTTTGCCATGATTTGGGGGACTCTAATCCTCAAAGAAGCTATTACGCCATCCATGGTGTTAGGTTGTGCATTAATCCTCATCGGAACAGCGATCGCCAACGAACTCTTCAATCCTTTACCCGGAAAAAAATCGTAAAAATATCATTATCGCGGAGCGAAACGGAGTTTTATCGCATGATCCTTACTGCCTTACTGACCTGATCCATTGCTTTGTTTCACTAATATCCCTGTTAGAGTAAATAACTGTTATCTACTTATAGTCCAGTGAAATTCAACTTATCTTCATGACCTTCCATGATTTTTTGTAAGATTTCACATAATTCCTTGAATTTGTAATCATTACATTCAAAATTAATTTTAATTGCCTTGTAATTTATATCAATATTAGGCTCTTCTCTTGATTGATCGAGATAAATTGTGAATTGATTTCGATTCAAATTAATTGACTTAAATCCTCCATATTCTGCCCAAGATTGATCGTCCAACTCAATATAGACATGCTTCAAGTCTGGAAAGATTTCCTCTGTCATTTCAAGACATCTTTCTATTGAAAAATAGTGGCTTTCTTCAGGATTAATAATTCTCTCATCGACAAATAGAGCATATGGAACATTTAGATTAAAATCACAAACACTAGCATCAAATTTAAATAACATTGATTTTCTCTTATCTTTTACAAATTGATTGCTTGCCTCACTAAATATAGACTAAAACTATTTAAATTTGGAGGATTCTGATCCTCAAATAAACCATTACGCCATCCATACTGTTAAGTTGTGCATTGATCCTAATCGGAACAGCGATCGCTAACGAACTCTTCAATCCTTTACCCGGAAAAAATTTGTAACAATATCCTTATCGCCAATAATTTCTCCACATCTTAGCTGCGGCTAAAGGCTGGGGATTATTCACACATTCTGCTAAAAAGATGAGATTAATGTCTGGTAGTAACTCACTATTTTCAATTCGCTCATAACCATAATTATATTCCAATTCTTCCGGGAGATTGGAGCGCAAACGATAGACTGAAAAATTGCTATTTTGCCAAAACCAGACTTCAGGTACTTGCAACCGTCGATAGATTTCTAATTTAGGAATTCCACCACTGGTAACCACCACTTCAATGGCTAAATCGGGAACATCCTTATCTGTGCCAAAACAGTACCCTTCATCTGCTTCTAATCCCGCTCGTTGCTCCTCTTGTTTCAGGGTGGTGGAGCCAAAGGGAAAATATTCGATATCGGCTTCTAGAAAGTAGAGCAATAGTAGATCGCCAATACGAGTTTTGTCTGTTTCATGGCGGCGAGAAGTCGACATAATTTCTAAAACTCCATCTAAATACGTGACGCGATAACCGCCATTATCTCCAATGATATTGAGTAAGGTTTCATAGTATTCCCAAGTAGCGCGATTGGTCAAATAGCGGTCTTCTGAATCCGGGTGAGATAAGGGAGGTTGAGGAAATAGGGTATTAAATTTCAATGCCAGCATAATTTAATAGTTTGCTTTATAATTTATGGTCAGAATTTCATCGAGTAAAAAGCTAATTAAGTCACCCATCATCGGGATGGTTCATCAGGTTCATTAATCTACTCAAGATTGGATTATACATTTTATAGAGTTCTTGTCCTTGTTCTACATTCAGATATTGACATTGAACCGAAAACTTTAACCAGACTTGAATTTCAGCCGCTTCTGCTTCACAGTCATTGAGTTGAGCGACAAAAGCGGCTTGATATCTTCTTTTTCTCCAAGCTTCTACCAAGTTAGCACAGACTGAACGAGAAGAGGGACGAATTGGGTCAGTTAATGAATATCATTCTTCAACAGGAAATGTTTTAGAATAGACAAAAATTTGCATTGCTGCATCAAATTCTAACTGATAAACCCCTAAATCTTCATGAGTCTTAATCAATGTTTTCTCTCGTTCCATAACTCCCCATCAACTCTCTCTATTCTATCTTCCCCATCCTCCCCCTCTTCCCTCCCTTCCCAACCCACTCTACAATCTAAGATATTGGGAGATGGAGAAACCAGGATATGATGCAAGAAGCTGCCAAGACCCGGATTGAAACCGATAGTATGGGGGAAATTGAGGTACAGAACGATCGCTACTGGGGAGCGCAGACTCAGCGATCGCTCAAATATTTCTCGATTGGTCATAATTTTATCCCTCAAGAGGTGATTGTGGCATTTGCCATCTTGAAAAAAGCCGCCGCCATCACCAATCAGGAACTCAATAAACTCCCGGAAGAGAAAGCAAAATTAATTACCCAAGCAGCCGATGAAATTATTGTCGGTAAGCTTAACGATCATTTTCCCCTGCGCGTGTGGATGACCGGAAGTGGCACGCAGTGCAACATGAACGTCAATGAGGTGATTGCTAATCGGGCGATCGCCTTTGCAGGCGGAAAATTGGGCAGCAAAACCCCTATCCATCCCAACGATCATGTCAATATGTCCCAGTCCTCTAATGATACTTTTCCCACTGCCATGCATATTGCCGCAGTTTTGGCGCTCCATCAGCATCTGATTCCCAAAGTGACCAAAATGCGGGATGCTCTGCAACAGAAATCAGAAGCGTTTGCCGATATTGTCAAAATTGGCCGCACCCATCTCCAAGATGCCGTTCCCCTCACCCTCGGTCAAGAGTTCTCGGGTTATGGTGTCCAATTGACCGCAGACTTGAAGCGCATCGAACAAACCCTACCAGATTTGTATGAATTAGCACTGGGAGGAACCGCCGTCGGCACGGGGTTAAACGCACCGAAAGGCTTTGCTCAAATGGTGGCACGAAAAATTCACCATTTAACCGGATATCCCTTCATTTCTGCACCGAATAAATTCGCCGCAATTGCGGCTCACGATGCCATTGTTATGACCAGTGGGGCGTTAAAAACCTTAGCTTGTTCATTGATGAAAATTGCCAATGATATTCGCTTTTTAGGCAGCGGTCCGCGCTGTGGTTTAGGAGAGTTAATTCTACCCGAAAATGAGCCGGGATCTTCGATTATGCCAGGAAAGGTAAATCCCACGCAGTGCGAGGCGATGACCATGGTCGCAGCTCAGGTCATTGGTTATGATACCGCTATTAGTATTGCTGGCTCCCAAGGACATTTTGAACTAAATGTTTTCAAGCCGATGATGATCTTTAATCTATTGGAATCGATGACCTTATTGGGTGATACCTGCAATAATTTTACCGATTTCCTATTGGATGGACTGCAAGCGAACCAGAAACAAATCAATACGTATTTGAACGAGTCTTTAATGTTGGTAACCGCACTGAGTCCGGCGATCGGTTATGATAAGGCAGCTAAGGTTGCCCATTATGCCCTAGAAAAAGACTTAACCTTAAAGCAAGCCTGTTTAGAATTAGGCTATATTTCTGCTGAAGAATTCGATCGCATTGTCGTTGCCGAAAAAATGGTTTATCCCCAGTAGGTTCTAAGTTATGCCCACTCTAGAAATGGCGATCGCTGTATTTAGCTATTCCTTCTGTAGCTCATGAGTCATTTTTCTGGCGAGATTTACCCAAATTAGTGGTTCAAAGGTATGAGTTAAAGTTAATTGTCTGATTCACTTAGAAATTCGCTCTGGAACAATCTGGATTCAGCGCAATCAAACGGACTGTTCTTTAACCGATGGATTATGAGGCATAGTAGAAATCGACCAAGCAGAGAGAGATCGCAACTTAGAGCATCAAATCCAAACGTTTGGTAGCGAGATCGCCCCAACGGCGATCTCGCCGCAAAGACCGTTAATATATCATTGCTAGAGGTGAAAAAGGGTAATGGGGAGACAGGGAGAAACAGAGAGTAGCCATTACTCCTTAATCCTCACTCATTCCTTACCCCTGAGACTCAACCAAAGATATTTTCCGAACGATAATCAGCTTCCGGTTCCGCGGAAAAGGGAGCATCAGTTTTCCCCTTGGCTCTGGCTTTTGCCTTCGATGCACTGCGCTTCAGAGCTTGCAAACGGGCTTCATAGCGGCTGCGTTGGCGTTTTTTCGGGTTTTGTTCAATTAAGATCTTCAAGGCACTGCCCAGACTCTTGTAGGCATTGGGTAGCGTATAGCCAAAGCGAGTTGCCAAGGCGATCGCCTTTTCATCCGCTTGAATCGATTCCTGTAGGGTCTTCTCTGGGTTATTTTTCTGATAGAGACGATAACCGGAAACGCCACATAACGCCAGTGCCAAGAGGAGCAACAAGCCATCTTGTACCCAAAGCTCTCCCACAGCTCCCCCTAAACCAATGGCTAGAGCGGCCATTTCCCAACCATCTTTAGGAATCGTATCATTCTGAATCCGCCCCACTTCATGCCAAAAGAGCAAATTTCGTTGGTCGATCGCCAGTTGATCCCATTTAGCTAAATCAATTTGAATTTCAACTTCATCATTGCCAATTTCTTCGGATCGCACTAGGGGAGGGTTCATTTCTGTTGCCACCTCTACGATCACCCAACTTTGCAGTTCTGGCGGTAATAAGCCTTTTAAGCGGCGCAGTTCATTCATTTCTGCTCTCGCAGAGGAGGTTGCATAGGATTTCATATCGCTTGCCCTAGAATCTGACAAAACAAGTAGATCGTCTTATGTTGAGTATATCTTGGACGATGACTGAATGGGGAATGGGGAACGGGGAATGGGGAACAGGAAATAGGCAATAGGCAATAGGGAGCAAGCTATTTCCGTGTCTCCCCATCTTCCCCATCTTCCTACTCCCCGTAGGATTCTGTGGTAATTTTCCCTCGAAAGACCACGTAGTTATAAAGCGTGTAGGCTAAGAGAATTGGAATCAGGAAGCCCACAAAGATGATCATAAACACCAATGAGCTAGTGTCCGAGGCAGCTTGGTAAATGGTAATGCTCGGAGGAATAATGTAAGGGAAAATCAAGAATCCTAAGCCCAGAAAAGAGGAAAAGAATAGCAAGACTGTCCATAACAATGGAGTGAACTCCCTTTCTTGTTGGAGACTACGGTAAAGCAAGAAGACCAACAAAATACAAGCTACCGGGATGAGGGAAAAGAGGTAAACTTGAGGCGGTTCAAAGAGCCGAGAGCGTACAGAATCATAGAAGATAGGGGTGCTAATCGTAATGAACACCGCACCTAAGAATGTGGTCAACGTGGCAATTTTAGCGGTTTTGAAATGGGTTTGTTGTAGCTCTCCTGTGGTTTTCATGATCAGATAGGTGGAGCCAATCAAAACATAGCCTTGAATTAGGGTTAAGGCAACTAAGACCGATCGCCAAGTTAACCAGTCAAAAGGGCCGCCAATAAAATGTCCGGCTGCATCCACGTTAATGCCTTCAAACACCGTTCCTAGGGCAAATCCTTGGCCGAGGGCAGCCAGGAAACTACCGATACCAAAGGCATAATTCCAGAAAAACTTGCGTTCTGAATTTTCCCGAAATTCAAAGGAAACGGCCCGGAATAGCAAGCCAACCACCATGATCACAGCCGGGAGATAGAGGGCATTTAAGACCGTTCCATAGGCGAGGGGAAAGGCTCCAAATAGGGAACCTCCCATGAGAACTAACCAGGTTTCGTTCGCATCCCACACATTACCTAAACTGGTCATCAGGAGCGATCGCCTTTCTTCAGAAGATGAGGTAATCGAAAGAATCCCGACCCCCAGATCGAAGCCATCTAACAGAACATAGAGGAACAGAAAAAGTCCCAGAATGAAAAACCACAGTTGAGGAAGAAAATATTCTAGAGATTCCATAATCAATAGGGAATGGGGAATAGGAAAAAGAGTGCTAACTGGTGACCGTTAACTGGTCGTCCTTAATTGAAGTATTGCTGGGTAAAGGAATCTCTAAATTGGGGCCTTTGCGAATAATACGAGAGCCAAAATACAGAGCAGATCCCAGGAAAAAGATGTAAATACTGGTAATTCCCACCAGAGAGGTGAGGATTTCTCCGGGAGGCAGATGAGAAGCCGCATCTACCGTACGAATTTCGCCGTAAACGGTCCAGGGTTGTCGTCCTACACAGCGCACGATCCAGCCCGTTTCTACAGCAAGATAGCCCAAGGGAGCAGCAAAAATCCAGCCTCGCAACAGCCATTTTTGGGCGGTAATTTTCGCTTCTGCAAGTTGACCTCTAAGCCATTGCAGGACAGTTATTGCGGCTAAAGCGGCTAAGAATAACCCGATCGCAATCATAATGCGGAAAGAATAATACACTAATCCCACCATATGGGGACGGTCTTCATCGGGCCATTCTTTGAGTCCGTAAACTGGTTCTGTGAGTTGGGGTTTTAGCTCCAATAGATAGCTCAGAGCATAGGGAAACTTAACTTCCCAATCATTCGCTTGTGTTTCTGCATTAGGAAGCGCTACCATACTCCATCCGGCAGTTTCTCCTGCGGGAATGGTTTCCCATTGAGCTTCCATGGCAGCGAGTTTGGTGGGCTGATGGTGATAGACTTGTTCGGCACTCAGGTGACCGATAAAGATTTGTAAGGGAGCAACGGCGATCACCACTGCTAAAATGATTTTCAGGGATTTGCTAAAAAAGGCAACATTGCGACCATTAATCAAATACCACGCACTAATGCCACCAATCACAAATAGCGACGTTTCCAACGTAGCGAAAAACATATGTAGGAAACTGTTAACCATAAACGGGTTAGCAATAGCGGCAAAAAAGTCGTGAACCACAAACTTGCCATCGATAAATTCCCCACCTGCGGGAGTTTGTAACCAAGAATTAGCCGATAAAATCCAGAACGTAGATAAGTTGGCTCCAAAGGCTACTAAAATCGTAGAGATATAGTGAATAACCGAGGGAACTCTGTTCCAACCAAACAGCATGATACCGAGGAAACTGGCTTCGAGCATAAAGGCCATCGTTCCTTCAAAACCGAGTACTGTGCCAAAAAAGTCGCCCACCGCTTCGGAAAACGGGGCCCAGTTCATGCCAAACTGAAAGGCCATGGGCAGTCCAGAAGCAACTCCAATCCCAAAGTTGAGGACGTAAATCTTAGCCCAAAATCGGCAATGACGATAATAGTCTGGATTGCCAGTTTTCAGCCATAGACCTTCCAGGATAACCAGGAAAATACCCATGCCTGTCGTCAGAACGGGCCAGAGCATATGAAAAATTGCAGTTAAGGCAAATTGAATGCGTGAAAGCGTTACCGTATCTGAGAGCCAATCCATGAACTACCTGCATGTTCAGTAAATTTTGTCTCTTTTGGTATAACGGATAGTTCGGAATTTGGGCAAGGGATTAGAGTAACACTTTAATAAAATTTACAGAATCTCCTATAGCAGAGAAAGAGTTGGTTAGGACAGTTAGATTATGGTTTTAGGCAATAGGCAATAGGCACAAATCGCAATAGAAAGTGTCCTTGCTTACGACCTAGGGGCATGGGGCGATCGCCTGAACCCAAGATCCAAGAGATCCGATTTATCCTTGAGATCCGCGCATTTTCAGGGTTTCAACTTGATGTTTTAAGGCAGATGGATCGTTGGAGTTAATAGAAATGGCTCGATCAAAGGATTCGATCGCTTCTTCAATTTGACCCAGTTCCCGTAAGGCCAATCCACGATTATCCCAGGCTTCATGATAATCGGATTTGAGCTTCAGGGCTTCATCAAAAGCCGCGATCGCTTCTCCATATTTGCCTAAGTTCAGCAGTGCAACCCCCTTATTCCCCCAGGCTTCATACAGTCCCGGTTGTAGCTCTAAGGCTTTTTCATAGGATTCTATCGCAGCTTGGGGTTGCCGTAACATCACTAAAGCGTTACCCCGATTTAACCAGGCTTTGTAAAGTCCGGGTTCCTGACTTAGAGCGCGATCCCAAGTGGCGATCGCATTGGCATATTGTCCCCCTTTTGCTTGTTGCATCCCTTGGTTAAACAAAATAGTCGCTTCATCAACTGTGCCATTGGCTTGATGTTGTTGATAAATTTGATAAAGTTGCTGATAAATCGCTTCTACAATTTCTTCAGGATTTTGACTATTGATACCCACTTGCTGGGAAAATTGCCCCATCAAATTGGGCATTTCAGTTAGTTTTTCCAGCAATTCATTCAGGCTCACGGTTTCTGTCCATTGTTTTCCATGGGCAGTGTAGGCGAGGTTAATCACCGGTTGTTGTCGAATATAGTCTTCTATGGAAGTAGCTACTTCTGATGGAGTTTCACTCACCGGTTCTGGTACAGGCGTTTCTGGTGGAGTTTCACTTACTGATTCTGGTACAGGCGTTTCTGGTGGAGTTTCACTTACTGATTCTGGTACAGGGGCTTCTGGTGGAGCTTCACTTACTGATTCTGGTACAGGGGCTTCTGGTGGAGCTTCACTCACCGGTTCTGGTACAGGCGTTTCTGGTGGAGTTTCACTTACTGGTTCTGGTACAGGCGTTTC
>NZ_JAQMUE010000058.1 GCF_028330985.1 Roseofilum reptotaenium CS-1145
ATTGAAAGTAGAATTAGCGCACTGGCAAGAAGAAAGAAATCGGGAAAAAGTGAAAATCCAATGGCAATTCACGACGGACGATGCTCGCATTAAACTTAACCACCTTTACCCACAATTTTAAGCTTGCCAGTCCAGTAGGATAGGCTTCGTAGGCGATCGTGATCGCGTGCGTTACGCTGTCGCTAACGCACCCTACGACTGAAACTAAAACGACTCAGATGGTATAAAATTAAAAATACAAAGGGCAAAGGCTAGAAATTAATGAGTCAAGGTTTTGTTTATATACTTTTTAATCAATCGTTTCCAGAACAGGTAAAAATTGGCAGAACAACAAGAGATGTAGAACTTAGAGCAAAAGAGCTACAAGGAACTGGAGTCCCAACCCCTTTTGTAGTAGTTCACAAGGAAGAAGTATCTGATTGTGAAACTGTGGAGGGGATATTGCATGATAAATTTCTTGACTATCGAACCGAATCAAATCGAGAATTTTTTACTATGCCTGTTTCTAAGGCTGTATATGAACTTGTAGAAATCGCCAAAGAATACAAGATTGAGGAAAAAACTATTTATCCAAAGACAAGAAACTTGCTTCCCCATATCCCAGTAGAGATAAAAGAACAAATACGACTAGGGACAGAGTTGGAAATCGTTCAATGGTCTAACTATCATTATGAACTTGAAATTGATACGTTCGTTTTTGTAGAAGAAGAATATAGAGAGTTTTCACAGAGAAGATGTATTCCTCTTTGGACTTCAAGGAATGTCTCAAATATAAACATTGGATTACCCAGTTCCACCCAAAAATATTGACGAATTAGTTCTATTATTTTTGATGTTTATAGATTGTACAACTATGGAATATTTTGAGCCATTATTGTTTTACGAATCGTTTTCACAAAAGATAGAAGATATGCGCCGTGAAAATAAATTTTGTTTTCTTAACCATTATGAATTCTTGACTTTGGAGCAATTATCAAATCCGTACAGAGTGCCTGCCCTAGTAGAAAAAAATGATAAACGTTATTGGGACTATTTTATTAAAGCTAATCAATCTTTCGATAAGATAGATATACTTCCGCAAATCAAACCAAGCATAAAAAAACGATTAAACCCAAATATTAGATCTATAGGTGTTTGCCTATCCTTTACCCGTGAGTTAACGGCTTATATTGAAACAGTTTATGATGTAAAGCATGATTAATCTACTCCTGCCCATGAATTAATAAAATGCTCAGAGATCTCACACTATTCACGATATACTTCTGAGTTGAAAAATATCTTAAGATCACGTCCTTTTAGTTTTTTTTGTGTGTATTTTTTATTATACATGAACTGTTTTACTTTAGCAAAATACCACGATACTGATGTATTTACCAAAGAATTTTATGATGAATTCTGTTACGAAAAAATAGAGAACAACAAAGTTTGCCGTTTCTATGAATATGAATATATAGATTCTACAGCGCGTGGCTCTTTTATCAAGTACGGGATTGGTCAGTAATCACTCTAACTGCTAGATTGATTTGGGCTTTGAAACCATTAAAATATCACTCATCTCCCTACACTCCCTAAGATCGCCCGAATGATTGTCTGCAATCTGTTGGCATTTTGCGGACGTTACCCTAGAGAGGACAACGATTTCAGGGGATTCTAGCCCTGTGGAAAACAGCAAACCAATGGATGTTTTGCGGACAATTGGAAGCTCTGACCATGGCTCGCCCCCAATCCCATCAGCGTTTCAGTAGACGACAGAGAGGGAGTGGGGGAGTGGGGGAATAGGGAAATAGGGGAATGTAACCTGCCGCTCTTGTGAAAATTCAACCTTGAGATAAACTGGAGGAACTTCAATGCCAGTTGAATGTTGAGCTTCCTTCATGCCCCTTGATTGTCTTGATTGTCTTGACTGATGACCTATGCTCCTAAGTATTGCTGACAATTTCATCAAGCGACCGGTCTTAACGACGGTTTGCTCCATCTTGATTGTATTGGTTGGGGCGATCTGTCTGCCCCTACTGCCAATCTCCCAACTGCCTCAGTTAGCTAACACCGAAGTAGAAGTCACCTCAGCCTATATTGGGGCAGACGTACAAACGACAGAAACGACAACCACGACCATTATTGAGCGGGAAATTAATGGGGTGGAGAACATGAAATATATGTACTCCAACACCAACAACTCCGGTTTGACCTCTATTCGGGTAGCCTTTCCCCAAGATGTAGATCGGGACATTGCCCAAGTCAATGTGCAAAACCGAGTTGCTGCTGCTGAAGCCCAACTTCCCGCAGAGGTGAGGCAAACGGGGGTGAACATCGATAAAGCATCACCGAGTATTCTCTTGGTATTAGGTTTTTCCTCTGATAAAGATGAGAGTGGGAATTATCTCTATGATGAGATATTCATGAGTAACTATCTGGATTTGTCGGTGCTTGACCAACTCAAACGACTTCCAGGAGTGGGGCAAGCTAGTCTACTGGGCGATCGCAAATATGCCATGCGAATTTGGCTAGACCCGAATAAAATGGCAGCACGGGGATTGACGGCTTCTGATGTAGCGAACGCTCTGCAACAGCAAAATATTCAAGTGGGTGCGGGGAAAATCGGACAAGCTCCAGCTCCAGAAGGTCAACAGTTTGAGATTCCCCTGCGAGCAGTGGGGCGATTTGTTGATGTCAGTGATTTTGAAGAATTGGTACTCAGTGTTGGGCCAGGAGGAAGCCTGGTTAAACTTCAAGATGTCGGTCGAGTGCAACTAGGAGCGCAAGACTACAGCGTAGACATTCTTTTAGATACTAACCCAGGGGTGGGAATTGCAATCTATCAGTTACCGGGGTCTAATGCTCTGGAAACAGCCCGTGCAGTGAAAGCGGAAATGGCACAGTTAGCTAAGGACTTTCCGCCAGGGTTAAATATGGTAGTTGCCTATGATACAACTGTATTTATTAATCAATCGCTGCAAGAAGTGGTGACTACCCTCTTCCAAGCCATTGGGTTAGTGATTCTGATTCTGTTTGTGTTTCTCCAAGACTGGCGATCGACTCTGGTTCCAGCGATCGCCATTCCAGTGGCTCTGATTGGCGCATCTGCCGGGCTGATGATAGCAGGCTTTGAAATTAATACCATGACCTTGTTTGCCTTTACTCTGGCTTCGGGTTTGGTGGTCGATGATGCGATCGTGATTGTGGAGGCGGTTTCGACCAAAATTGAGGAGGGAATGCGCCCTCGCCAAGCGGCTTTGGATGCGATGGAAGAGCTAACGGGGGCAACGATCGCCACTTCTGCGGTGTTGATGGCGGTGTTTATTCCCGTTTCCTTCTTTCCTGGAACCACGGGGATTATCTTTAAGCAATTTGCCTTAACCATTGCTTTTGCGATCGCCTGTTCCACCTTTAACGCCCTCACCTTCTCGCCCACCATGTCGGCGTTGCTCTTGCGTCCCCGACAAGACAATCATGGCCCCTTAGCCTGGCTCTTTGAGAAATTTAACCAAGGGTTCGGTTGGGTAGAGCGCCGATATGGGGGATTGATTCAATTTCTAACCCGGATTAATGTCCTAGTTATTGGGGTATTTATTGCCGGTTTGGTCGCCACGGTATTCATGTACAATTCAGTGCCCAGTGGATTTGTACCCCAAGAAGACCAAGGCTATTTTGTGGTGATTTATCAAGCTCCTGATGGGGTATCTCTCAACTACACCGCAGAAGTGAGCCGGAAAGTGGAAGAAAAAATTCGGGCTATACCTGAAGTCGAGCATACCTTTGGAGCGGCTGGGTTTAGTTTCGATGGCCAAGACCCCAGTAAAGGCATCGTTTTTGTGATGATGAAACCCTGGGCTGAGCGTCCGAATCCAGAGCAGTCCGTGTATGGGGTACTCGGCCGTATCAACCAGTCTCTAGCCAGTGTTCCAGAGGTGTTTGCCATTGCCATGAATGCACCTCCAGTGCAAGGAATGGGGAGTACCGGGGGGTTTGAGTTTCAACTGCAAGACCGAACTGGAAATGCCACCATTCAACAGTTAATGGAGAATGCCTATCGTCTGATTGGGGCAGTAAACTCTGAGCAATATCCCGCCGTGGGCCAAGCGTTTACCCTGTTTACCGCCAATAAAGCCCAGCAACAAATCGAAGTATTGCGCGATCGCGCCAATGCCTTGAATGTAGATGTGGCTGAAGTCTTCCGCACCCTACAGGTTTATCTCGGATCGAGCTATGTCAATGACTTTGTACTCGGTCAACGGCAATATCGGGTTTATGTACAAGCGGATGCCCCCTATCGCTCCAATCCAGAAGATATTAATCAGTTTTATGTCCGCTCTAGGGATGGGCAAATGATTCCCTTGGGCAGTCTGATCGAGCTGACGGAGTTTACCGGGCCGGAGATTATCCAACATTTTAATATCTTCCGCTCGATTAAAATTCAAGGGGGGCCAGCTCCAGGCTACAGTTCCGGACAGGCGATCGCCGCCATGGAACAAGCCGCAGCAGAAGTCCTAGACCCCGGTTTTGGCTACTCCTGGCAAGGAACCGCCCTAGAAGAAAAAGCCTCTGGAGGCAGTGCGCCGATTATCTTCGGTCTCGGCTTTATAATGGTATTCCTGGTCTTAGCCGCTCAGTATGAGAGCTACATCGACCCCGCCATTATCATGTTGTCCGTGCCTCTGTCCGTCCTCGGTGCGCTCAGTGCTGTTTGGTTCCGCGCCAACGTGATTCAAGCGGGAGGACTTTGGCCCGTCGTCACCAATGATGTCTACTGCCAAGTTGCCCTCGTCATGCTCATCGGGTTAGCCTCCAAAAACTCGATTCTGATTGTCGAGTTTGCCAACCAACTCCATGAAAAAGGTCTAGATTTTACCAGAGCAGCCACGCAAGCAGCCGAACAGCGCTTCCGACCCATTCAAATGACTGCCTTTTCCACCCTAGTTGGGTTCTGGCCTCTGGTTACAGCGTCCGGAGCAGGCTCGAGCAGTCGTTGGTCTTTGGGAACTGCCATCTTTGGGGGAATGCTGTTGGGAACTATCCTCAGTTTGGTGATTACACCGAACCTCTATATTGCAGTGAAAAACTTGGAAGCATTCCTCCTGAAAGGAGAAAGACCCCAAAAACTGACAAGATCTAGTGGTGGTTCGGGTGGTTTATCAGCCCTGGGGAATTTATCGGGTCTATTGAAGAAACCCTTGGCTAAGAATGGCCACAGCAATGGCACTGATGAGGATCAACCGGATATGCCAACTGAATCAGAGACTAAACCGGAAGAGTCAGAAACTGGTAAATGGTCGTAATCTTAACGATGGGTCTCGGTTGGGGGCCAGCCATGGCAGTAAGGTGCGCTATTCAACGCACCTACCCCATTTACTAGATACAGGGATTAAAATCGGGGCGACCAATTTTTACCCCTGCTGTCCTCTGGTCAATTTACTCTGCTGTGCTTCCAAAAGATCATCAAACCTAAGATTCCCAAAAGTCCTAAGACATTAGAAGATTCAGGAATATCTTGACTGACTAGAAAAGCTTGATCTTGGATCGAAGTTACTGTAGAATTGTCACGAATAACTTCCGCGAGGGTAATACTTTCGAGTTCTGCCATCCAAGGATCTAAATCAGCATCATTGAGATAAAAGAAGCGATCGCCGTCGCGTAAACGCAGAAACTGATCCGCTAAAATAGCTTGGAACACTTCACCGACCATACTGCCAGAAACAGTGTCTTCTGCCAATCCTCCAATCCATAAATCTACTTGGTCTACCGTTTCATAAACTTCGGCTAACGCAGTCTGAAACTGAAGATTAGAGGTAATATCAGCAAAACTAGCAGCCGGGTTTAAACCTAATCCGATCCGAGTTGCATTATAACTCGGTAATCCATGGTCTCGACCGCGTTGAATATTCAGAGACGCTAAATCAAATCCACCTGCTCCAGGAGGCCCAAATAAGAAATTGCATAAATCATCAGCAAGTAATATCAAGTCCGATGAATAAGTTACGATATAAATGAAGAGTGTCCAAGCAAAGCAATGCCCCGACTCCTTAAGATAGTCCCCCACCAGAGTAGAGAGTCCCTGGGCGTAGCCTACCATCAAGCAAAAGAGGGCCCA